>NZ_JBGLYK010000013.1:0-56813 GCF_047304025.1 Pseudomonas sp. Pseusp97
CCCCCCCCCCCCCCCCCCCCCCCCCCCGGCCCGCTGCTCCCCACCCCCCCTCTCCTGCCCCGCCGGCCCCCCCCCCCGCCCCCCCCCCCCCCCCCCCCCCCCCCCCCGCCACTCTTATCCCTTCACGCATACCACCTGACGCAGGGTATGCAGCACTTCCACCAGCTCGCGCTGGGCGTCCATCACGGCGTCGATGTCCTTGTAGGCCATCGGGATCTCGTCGATCACGTCGGCGTCCTTTCGGCATTCGACGTGGGCGGTAGCGCGTATCTGGTCCTCGACGCTGAACAGCTTCCTGGCCTTGGTACGGCTCATGGTTCGCCCTGCACCGTGGCTGCACGAGCAGAACGCTTCCTCGTTACCCAGGCCGCGGACGATGAAGCTCCTGGCGCCCATCGACCCCGGAATGATGCCGAGCTGGCCTTTCTGCGCGGACACCGCGCCTTTACGCGTCACCAGTACCTCTTCGCCGAAGTGGCGCTCCTTCTGCACGTAGTTGTGGTGGCAGTTCACCGCTTCCAGGTTCGCTTCGAACGGCTTGCGGATGACCTGTCGGGCTGCCGCGATCACCGCGCGCATCATCAGTTCGCGGTTCTGCCGGGCAAAGTCCTGTGCCCAGCCCACGGCTTCCACGTAGTCGTCGAAGTGCTGGCTGCCTTCCTCGAAGTAGGCCAGGTCGCGGTCCGGCAGGTTGGCGATGTGCTGGCGCATATCGGCCTGGGCCAGTTCGATGAACAGGTTGCCGATGGCGTTACCCACGCCGCGCGAGCCGCTGTGCAGCATGAACCAGACGCGGTTGGCCTCGTCGAGGCAGACCTCGATGAAATGGTTGCCGGTGCCGAGGGTTCCCAGGTGCTTGCGGTTGTTGGTCTTTTCCAGTTTCGGGTACTTGTCGGTGATCGCCTTGAAGCGACCGGCCAGCGCGCGCCACGCGTCGTCGGCGTGCTCGGGCACGTCCTCCCAGGCGCCCTGGTCGCGGCGGCCGAAGGTCTTGCCGTGGGGCACGGCCTTCTCGATGGCGGTGCGCAGGCCGTGCAGGTTATCCGGCAGATCCGAAGCCACCAGAGAGGTCCGCGCGGCGATCATGCCGCAGCCGATATCCACACCCACGGCGGCCGGGATGATGGCGCCCCGGGTCGGGATCACGCTACCGATGGTCGAGCCCTTGCCCAGGTGCACGTCCGGCATCACGGCCAGGTGCTTGAAGATGAAGGGCATCTTCGCGGTGTTCATCAGTTGCTGCCTGGCGTCGTCTTCCACCGGCACGCCCTGGGTCCAGAGCTTGATCGGTTTGCCGTTGGCGACTTCCAGCAGTTGGAAGGTCTTGTTGCTCATGTCTCTACTCACTTCTGTTGCTTGGCGAGCTGGCCGGAAGCGGCTGGTGCCCGACCATCGCGAATTCGTTTGTTCAGTCGGCAGGTCCGGCAGCGTATCGCCGTGGAATACACCTGTCCCTGACAGTCTTCGTACCACCACTTCTGCTGGGCGGCGGTCCAGGTCTGCTCGGCGCCGCAGTCGTGGCAGGTGAAATCCTGATCCTCGTACCAGCCAGGGCGAACGAACAGAGGGTCGCCATAGCTGTGATAAGGCGCCAGCGCCGAGCAGTTGACCGGGAAGCTGCCGGGCGGCGCCAGGCGGCTATCCGGCTGCCTGGCCCGTTCGGCCTTCCAGGCTTTGCGTCGCTCGCGTTTCTGGCGGATTTCCTGACGGCGCTGCTTGTTGCTCTTCACCGTGCTATCTCCTGCGCCGGGCAGGCCTTTGTCAGGCCTGCTTCAGCGTTACCAGACCATTCAATACCTGATCCAGGCCGCCGAATACCGAGATGCGGTCGATTCGTTCGGCCACCCGCTCCAGGGTTTCCAGTTCCTTCAGGCGCAGGGCGGTGGGGTTGTCTTCCATCACCTTGGCCGTATTCAGCAGCGAGCGGGTTGCCGAGGTTTCCTCGCGACGACGGATCACGTTCGCCTGCGCAGCCTTCTCCGCCTCCACCACCTGGGCCAGCAGGGTCTTCATCTCGCCCGGCAGGATGATGTCGCGCACGCCCAGTCCGCTGACCTCGATGCCGGTGCCCGGCAGCCGCTCCTTCAGGTAGGCGCTGACCGAATCGTCGATGAGTCGCTTGTTTTCCAGCAGCTCATCCAGCGAACGGGTGCCCACCGCTGCGCGCAGGCCGAACTGCAGTTCGCGGTAGAGGTGCTCCAGCGGCTTGGACAGGCTGGAAAACGCCGTCAGCACGTCGCTGTAACGCCAGTTGGCGGCCAGGTTCAGACGCAGGCTCACCTTGTCGCGGGTGAGGATTTCCTGGCCGCTGACTTCCAGCGCCTGGATACGCGTATCGATCAGCTCCACGCTCACCTGGCGGTTGTAACGCCAGAAGCCGTACTGGCCGGCCGGCAACAGCTCGACCACCGCGCCATCGACCTTCAGCACGCCGACCTGGTAGGCCGGCACCAGGGTTACCAGCAGTGCTTCGGCACCGATCACGCTGCGGCCGCGCAGGTTTCCCTGCATCTGCTGCAACAGCACCGGAGCCACGCGGTACTCCTGACTCAGGTCGATGCGCTCCAGGAGCTGTTCGGTCTGGCCTTTCCAGTACAGCCGGCGGCTGCCCGGCGCGAGGATTTCCGCCAGCACGCCGTCCTCGAAGCGCAAGCCGGCCTCGTCCTCGGCCAGGTCCATGCGGGTGAAGTAGCGTTCGACCAGCGCAGGCTCGGACTGGCGCAGGTAGCCGGCCAGGCGGTGTTCGAACAGCGGGGTGTTCAGGCTGAAGGTTTCCACGCTCAGGCGGTTGTACAGGTCCAGGTGGCGATGGATGCCCGGCTCGAGGATCGCCAGGAAATCGCCCTCGGAGTACAGCAGGCCGCGTTCGTTCTTCTTCACGGTAAAGCGCTTCAGCAGTTTCATTTTTCTCTTCCTTCTTCTCTTGTCCTTCGGTGCCGGTGGCCCGCCAGCCCGTCGGGTGGCGAGGCGGGGGCCTGCGAGAGCCAGGTGCCGCGGACTTCCTGTCCATTGCGCCGAATCCATCGGCCAGCACTTGCCTTGTCGCGGGCCCGGTCCTCGTACCGGGCGGGCCGGCGGTGGCTTCGGGTCACTGGCGTATCCGGCCTTCCTGGCCCGTTTGCGCGTGTCCCTTCGCCCACCGGCGGGGTGTTGCATTCGTGAGTAGCTGCCGTTGGAGGGCAGTGTTCGAGCGGGAGTCGAACCCGCGACAGGCCATATCGTGGATGGCTGCTCTATCCGTCTGAGCTACCGAACAGCACGGGCAGGACTCGAACCTGCGTCGACCACGTCATGTGGTTGCTCTATCCGACTGAGCTACCGCGCCATCGACCGTGACTGCTGCAGCGGCATGCACGAAGCCGACACCAGGGGTGGGCTCGGGCACCGGCGGGAATTGAAGTCCCTGCCCGTGGGCTGCATCAGCGATGCGGTCGAAGGAGATATAGCGAGCGGCGTGCCAGGTTTGTTTTAGATGGAAGGATGTTTTTATAACTACCTGATAAATAACGATTTAATTATTTTTGTCAGGTGCTGTTCCGATTCCAGTGCTTGGCCGGTATGGCGATCTTTGGATATTCTGAGATCGTTACTTATCTTGATGGATAAAAGATGAAGGCCAAGAAAACCGTTGCCATCGGCTTCCTCGGTTCCACCCTGGATCGCGTCGGCAAGGGCGCGGCGCGCTGGCAGAAGTGGCGGCCCACCGTCGGCCTGTGCCAGCAGCAGGACCTGCTGATCGACCGCCTGGAGCTGATCCACGGGCTGGACGCGCGTGATGTCAGCCTCTCCGAGCGCATCGCCGCCGACGTGAGGTTTGTCTCCCCGGAGACCGAGGTGCGCCTGCAGCCCATGGCGCTGCGCAACCCGTGGGACTTCGAGGAGGTCTACGGTGCTCTGCACGACTTCGTCGGCGGTTATGCCTTCGATACCGAGCACGAGGACTACCTGGTGCACATCACCACCGGCACCCACGTCGCGCAGATCTGCTGGTTCCTCCTCACCGAGGCGCGCTACCTGCCGGCGCGGCTGGTGCAGGCATCGCCGTCGCGGCGCAAGGACGAAGCGCGGCAGCCGGAGGGGACGGTCACGGTCATCGACCTCGACCTGTCGCGCTACGACCGCATCGCCACGCGCTTCCGCCGTGAGCAGGAGGAAAGCCTGGCCTTCCTCAAGTCCGGCATCGCCACGCGCAACGCCGACTTCAATCGCTCCATCGAGCAGATCGAGCGGGTCGCCGGGCGTTCTCGCGCGCCGATGCTGCTGATCGGCCCGACCGGCGCCGGCAAGTCGTTCCTCGCCCGTCGTGTCTATGAACTCAAGCGTGCCCGGCACCAGTTCCAGGGGCGTTTCGTCGAGGTGAACTGCGCGACGCTGCGCGGTGACGGCGCCATGTCCGCGCTGTTCGGCCACATCAAGGGTGCGTTCACCGGCGCGCAGAACGCCCGCGAAGGGCTGCTGCGCGCGGCGGACGGCGGCATGCTGTTCCTCGACGAGATCGGCGAGCTGGGCCTGGACGAGCAGGCCATGCTGCTCAAGGCCATCGAGGAGAAGCGCTTCTTCCCGCTGGGCTCGGACCGCGAGGTGGGTAGCGACTTCCAGCTGATCGCCGGTACCCACCGCGACCTGCGCGAGCGGGTGGCCGAAGGGCTGTTCCGCGAGGATCTGTTCGCCCGCATCAACCTCTGGACCTTCGACCTGCCGGGCCTGGCCGGGCGCCGCGAGGACATCGAGCCGAACATCGATTTCGAACTGGAGCGCCACGCCCGCGAGCAGGGCCGCCTGGTGCGCTTCAACCGCGAGGCGCGCACCCGTTACCTGGCCTTCGCCAACTCGGCGCAGGCCTTGTGGAGCGGCAACTTCCGCGAGCTGTCCGCCTCCATCACGCGCATGGCGACCCTGGCCGACAGCGGGCGGATCGACGAGGCGCTGGTGGAGGAAGAGATCGGCCGGCTGCGTCACTCCTGGGGCGCCACCCAGGCGCAAAGCCTGCTGGATCGCCTGCTGGGTGAGGGCGCCGAGGCGCTGGACCTGTTCGACCGTCTACAACTGGAAGCGGTGATCGACGTCTGCCGGCAGGCGCGCAGCCTGTCCGACGCTGGCCGCCAGCTGTTCGCCGTCTCGCGCCAGGAAAAGCAGAACCCCAACGATGCCGACCGCCTGCGCAAGTACCTGGCGCGCTTCGGGCTGGATTGGCCGGGCATCACCGACGGGGTGCGCTAGAATCGGCGTTTTGCGGTCGCGGCAAGGAGCCGATCATGGATGAACCGATGAGTGTCGAGCTGTTGTGTCGACGCATCCAGGCGGGCGAAACGTTCAAGTACCTGTACTTCTGGGGGCATCGCCCGAAGCGCTCCGGGGACGTCGACAAGAGCTGCTTCAGCCAGTGGTTCGAAGCGGACTTCGAAATCGATGGACTGACCTACCGCAGCGCCGAGCACTACATGATGGCCGCCAAGGCCCGGCTGTTCGGTGACGAGGCGGCGCTGGCGCGGATTCTCGCGGCGCGCACGCCGGCCGAGGCCAAATCCATCGGCCGCGAGATCGGCGGCTTCGACGAGGCGGTCTGGGATGCCGAGCGGCTGGCCATTGTGACCCGCGCCAATCATGCCAAGTTCGGGCAGAACCCGGCCCTGCGCGAGTTCCTCCTGGGCACCGGCGACCGCGTGCTGGTCGAGGCCAGCCCGGTGGATGCCATCTGGGGCATTGGCCTTGCGGCCGATCATCCCGACGCGGGTAACCCGGCGCGCTGGCGCGGGCTGAACCTGCTGGGTGTTGCCCTCATGAGTGCGCGCCATGCGCTGCGCCAGGAGTGCCAGGATGCCTGAGTTCACAGCTGCCCAGCAGCAACTGCTGCGCGACCACCGCCTGGCCTGGTTCGCCGGGCGCATCATCCACGACGCCCAGCCGCCGATCAGTGATGCCCAGCTTGCAGAGGTCCAACAGCGCCTGGGCAGCCAGCTGCCGCCCGAACTGGTCGCCCTGTGGCGCTGCAGCTTCGGTGGCCGGCTGGATTACGAGCTGTGCGTGGATTACGACGGCCATCTGCATCCTTACTCCTTCAACGAGTTGTTCTATCCGGACAGCGACGGCTACCACGACCTGTGGGGCTGGCTGGAGCACGAACAGGAGTGCGCCGAGGAAGTCGCCGAGGAGAACGGCGAGCAGTGGAATGACCGCGTGGGCTTCCTGCCCATTGGCGGTTTCGAGTATCTGGAGCGGGTCTACGTCTGCGTCGAGCCGGAAGAATTCGGCGCCATCTACGCCTGGAGCCGAGCCTTGCCGCCGGCCTGGCCGCTGCGTCTGCACGAGGACGCACTGACCAGGGTGGCCGACGACCTGTACGGCCTGTTCGGGTTGCTGGGCTTCGATGAAGACCCGTTCGCTGAAGGCGCGGATGCCGGGCAGGAATTGCTCGAGGCCTTGGATGAACTGGCCGCTTCGGGCGCCGAGGGCGAAGCGCTGGCGCAGCTTCTGCACGATTCGCTGCGGCCGCTGGTACGCGACTGGCGCGCGGCGCTGGAGCAGGGGCGGATTGCCGGCGAGCCGGAGTTGCAGCGCCTGGCCCTGGCGCACGCGGTGCGCAGCGGCGATATCGCACTGCTGGAACAGCTGCGCGACCGGGGCTGCGACCTTGGCCGTTTGCTGACCGGCGGCGGCAATGCGCCGGTGCACGCGCGGGTGATGCAGCGCGAGGCCCTGGTGCAGTGGTTTGCCGACCAGGGCGTCGCGGAGTGTCAGTTGGATCAGTAGTGGTACCAGCGCAGCTCCAGCATCACTTCGTTGCGCGGGCTGGCTTCATGGCTGAACTCGCGCTGGGCCGACAGGCGCAGGCCGAGGTTGCGGCCCAGCTCCACCTGCTGGCCGAAGCTCAGGGTGCGGCGCACTTCGCCGTTGTGGAAGTAGTCGCCCTTGCCTTCGAGGCTGAGGTTGCCGAGCGGGTTGCTCCACAGCACGCCGGTGTCGAAGCCCACGGCGGGTGCGATGGCGGCGGCGAAGTCCGGGTTGTTCTCGATGCGCGCAGTGCCCAGGGCGTAGGCCTGCAGGTCGTCGCTCAGCTTCCAGCTGCCGCCGGCGCCGCCATTGAGGTGGCCGACCAGGGTGTCGTGGTCGTTGTCGCTGTGCTTGCCGATCACCCGTTCCCAGCCGCCGGCGACTTGCCAGGACAGCGGTTTGAGCAGCTCGTTGCGCGGCGTCATGGAGCGGATGGTGACCAGGTCCAGCTGCTGCAGTTGCCAGCGGTTGCCTTCGTACTGGCGCAGCTTGAGCTGGCCGATCTCGATCTGTGCGCCGAGGGGGAAGCCGTAGGCGTTGTCGTCGAGGTCATGGTAGGCCATGCGCAGGCCGTACTGGGCGAAGGCCTCGCCGTCGCGGCTGCCGGCGCCGATCTGCCAGGTGCGCGATTCGTGGCCGTTCTCCGGTTGGCCGGGGCGCTCCACGTCCAGTGCCGGCGGCGGGTTGCGGTTGATCGCCTTGAGCAGGTTGTAGCTGCGCGAGGCGGTGGACTGGTCGCGTTCCTGGCCGGTGGCGCGGTAGCGCACCAGGCGGAAGGCGGTGTCCTGCACCAGTGCCTGGCGGTCGGCGGGCAGGGCGGCGAATTCGGGGCTCTGCAACTGGCTGTCGTCGTCGGCGATCCGGCGCGCCAGCACCTTTTCGTCGTGGCTCAGTGGTTCGCCGCGGGCCAGCAGTTCGCGTTCGCGGGACGGGCGGTAGTCCACCCGGTCGATCAGTCCGGCGTCCTTGACTGCGCGCACCGTGTCGGTGGGGATGGCGGTGAGCGGGAAGTGGTCGGTCAGCTCGGTGCCGGGGCGGGCGATCTCCAGCAGCTCCAGCAGGCGGAACGAGCAGTTCTCGTCGAAGAAGTAGTACTTGAAGCGGATCTGCTTCAGCTCCCAGACGTGCTCGACCATGCGCGCGGTTTCCTCCGGCGTCAGGTTCAGGCGGTATTCCCAGAGGTCGCGGTTTTCCAGGCGGCTGTATTCGGAGAGCTTCTCGCGGTAGGGCACCAGGGCGAACAGGCCGGGGTAGCCGCCCATCAGGCCCTTCCAGGCATAGAGGATGCTGTTGTCCATGCCCTCGATGTAGGCGCCGAAATTGAGTGCGTAGCTGAGCAGGGCGGTGTTGTCGGAGTCGACGTCGGCCTGGTCGATGCGCAGCAGGGTGTGGCCGAACATCGAGGACGGGCTGTTCAGGTAGGCAGCCGGGAACACCAGCACGGCGCTGTGCGGGTTGATGTCCTGATACCAGGTGGTGAATTCCTTGCACTCGACCGCCGGCAGGTCGTCGAGCTGCAGCTGCTGGCGCAACCAGCGGGTGCGCGCCGGATAGACGCACTGGGCGTGCTTGTCGCCGAGGCTGGCCGGGGCGTAGAGGGCCTTTACGGTGGCGGCCAGCTCGGATTCGGGGTCGCGGTCTCCATCCCTGGCGAGGAAGAACTTCGGATCATCGACGAAGCTGCGCCAGCCGCCGAGCTTGGCGTGCTCGTAGTGTCCCAGGGCCAGCCAGTAGGGCTCGTCTGCCAGGCGCTGCAGGCGTTGTGGGTCGATCGCCGGCGAAGCCAGCAGGGGAGTGCAGGCGCACAGCGCCATCCAGGGCAACAGGCGTTTGGGCATCGAGTGGACTTACTGGAGGGGAAGGATGAGCCCGCCGGGAGGCGGCGGGCTCGCGTCGGCCGTCAGGCCTGTTCGGCGTACTTGGCCAGGGTGCTGTCCTGTTTCAGGACGGCCTGGGTATTGGCGTAGACGTCTTCGGCGGTGACGTCGGACTTGTTGAAGATCTGCGCGAAGTGCTCGTGGGTGACCTGGGCGAAATGCGCGCGGTCCTCGGGCTTCACGCCCAGCACGACGGCGTAGGTGGTCAGCGCTTCGCCGTCACCCTTGGCCATGTCCTCGGACAGCTCGTCCATCATGCTGCTGAGCACGATCATCGGCTTGCCGCCGTACGTCAGCGCGCCGTTGGTGTGGCAGCCGTTGGTGCCGGTGGTCATGCCGAAGGTGTTGTTGCCGCTGGTGCCGTTGGTGGTGGCAGCCAGTACGTGGGTGGCGGTGCCGCGCTGGCCCTTGAACAGCATGTTGCCCCAGCCGCAGCCGTCGCTGCCGGGTGCATCGGCGAGGGCGCTCAGGGAGGCGGTGGCGAGGAGGGTACCGAGCAGAATCCTTTTCATCGTTTTTCTCTCTTTTTGAGGTCGGGGACCGGTGAACAGTCGCTGACAGCAAAACAGCGCCTGGTCAGAGCTTTTCTCCAATGCCTTGCAGGTGTCAAGGCAACCGCTGCCGCAGGCAGTATGGCCGAGCCGGTCTCGACAGGCCCGGATGATCCGCAGTTGATCGGCATCAGCGGCGGAAGTCTTGGAACCGACCACACTTGAATCAGTTCCCCTTGCGAGGAAGTAGTCATGGTCGATTTCGATCCACGGCCAGCGCTGGACCAGTTGGCGGCCGAGTATTCCAAACGCGCCGAAGCCATCCGCCGCGATCTCGGTCGCAGCCATTCGCCGGACTTCGCCGAGCAGGCCCAGCAGCGGCAGAACGACGACGTGCTGCGTGCCCTGCTGGCCGAAGCGGAGGCGGGCATGCGCCTGGTGGGCATGGCGCGCCTGCGCCTGGCCGACGGCACCTACGGCGAGTGCGCGCGCTGCGGCGAGGCCATCGAGGAGCGCCGTCTGCGCGCGCTGCCCGCCGCCGAACACTGCCTGCGCTGCGCCGATGCAGTGGACTGAAACTGTCACCAATACTGCCTTGCCAGTGGCGCGCGGGCGGCGCGAGAATGCGGACGAATCTCCGCGGCCTCGCGCCGCCCGAAGCAAGGACCTCCAATGCCCGATTCCGTTGCTGCCGGCCTGCGCCTGGCGCCCGATGAACTGACCCGCCCCTTCACTCCCGAACAGTTTCCCTTCAAGACCACCGAAGAACTGGAGCCTTTCCTGGGCGTGCTCGGACAGGAGCGCGCGGTCGAGGCGCTGCAGTTCGGCGTGGCGATGCCGCGTCCGGGGTACAACGTGTTCGTCATGGGCGAGCCGGGCACCGGCCGCTTCTCCTTCGTGCAGCGTTACCTGAAGGCCGAGGGCAAGCGCCTGCCGACGCCGGCCGACTGGGTCTACGTCAACAATTTCGACGATTCGCGCGAGCCTCGCGTGATCGAGCTGCCACCGGGCAGCGCCGCCGAGTTCGGCACCGACATCGACCACCTGATCGACAACCTGCTGTCCACCTTCCCCTCGGTATTCGAGAACCCGGCCTACCAGCAGAAGAAGAGCGCCATCGACCGCGCCTTCAACCAGCGCTACGACAAGGCCCTGGACACCGTCGAGCGCCTGGCGCTGGAGAAGGAAGTCGCCCTGTACCGCGACAGCGCCAACATCGCCTTCACCCCGATGAAGGATGGCAAGGCGCTGGACGAGGCCGAGTTCGCCCAGTTGCCGGAGGAGGAGCGCGAGCGCTTCCATGCCGACATCGCCGACCTCGAGGAACACCTCAACGAGGAGCTTTCCAGCCTGCCGCAGTGGAAGCGCGAGTCCAGCAACCAGTTGCGCCAGCTCAACGAGGAAACCATCACCCTGGCGCTGCAGCCGCTGCTGGCGCCGCTGGTGGAGAAGTACAACAACAACTCCGGGGTCAGCGCCTACCTGCAGGCCATGCAGCTCAACCTGCTGAAGACCGTGGTCGACCAATTGGTGGACGCCGAGCGCACCGACCCGCAGCGCAAGCAGAGCCTGGAGGAGCAGTACGCGCCGAACCAGGCGATCGGCCACCACGCCACCAGCGGCGCGCCGGTGGTGTTCGAGTCGCACCCGACCTACGACAACCTGTTCGGCCGCATCGAGTACGCCTCCGACCAGGGCGCGCTCTACACCAGCTATCGCCAGCTGCGCCCCGGTGCCCTGCACCGCGCCAACGGCGGCTTCCTGGTGCTGGAGGCGGAGAAGCTGCTCAGCGAACCGTTCGTCTGGGATGCGCTCAAGCGCGCGCTGCAGTCGCGCCAGCTGAAGATGGAGTCGCCCCTGGCCGAGCTGGGCCGCCTCACTGCCATGAGCCTGACGCCCCAGGTGATCCCGCTGAACATCAAGGTGATCATCATCGGTTCGCGGCAGATCTACTACACGCTGCAGGACCTTGACCCGGACTTCCAGGAGATGTTCCGCGTGCTGGTGGACTTCGACGAGGACATCCCGCTCGCCGAGGACAGCCTCGAACAGTTCGCCCAGTTGCTGAAAACCCGTACCTCCGAAGAAGGCCTGGCGCCGCTCACCCGCGAGGCCGTGGCGCGCCTGGCCACCTACAGCGCCCGCCTGGCCGAGCACCAGGGCCGTCTCTCGGCGCGCATCGGCGACCTGTTCCAGCTGGTCAGCGAAGCGGACTTCATCCGCCAGCTGGCCGGCCAGGAAGTGACCGACCTGGGCCACATCGAGCGCGCCCTGAAGGCCAAGGAAACCCGCACCGGCCGCGTCTCGGCGCGGATTCTCGACGACATCCTTGCCGGCATCATCCTGATCGACAGCGAGGGCGCCGCGGTGGGCAAGTGCAATGGCCTGACCGTGCTGGAAGTCGGCGACTCCGCCTTCGGCATGCCCGCGCGCATCTCCGCCACCGTCTACCCGGGCGGTAGCGGCATCGTCGACATCGAGCGCGAGGTCAACCTCGGCCAGCCGATCCACTCCAAGGGCGTGATGATCCTTACCGGCTACCTCGGCAGCCGCTACGCCCAGGAATTCCCCCTGGAGATTTCCGCGAGCATCGCCCTGGAGCAGTCCTACGGCTACGTGGATGGCGACAGCGCCTCGCTCGGCGAGGTCTGCACGCTGATCTCAGCCCTGTCGCGCACGCCGCTGCGGCAATGCTTCGCCATCACCGGCTCGATCAACCAGTTCGGCGAAGTGCAGGCGGTGGGCGGGGTCAACGAGAAGATCGAAGGCTTCTTCCGTCTCTGCGAGGCGCGTGGCCTGACCGGCGAGCAGGGGGTGATCATCCCGCGTGCCAACGTCGCTACCCTGATGCTCGACGAACGCGTCCTGCAGGCGGTGCGCAACGGCCAGTTCCACATCTACGCCGTGCGCCAGGCAGACGAGGCGCTGAGCCTGCTGGTCGGCGAGCCGGCCGGTGCGCCGGATGCCAAGGGCCACTTCCCCAAGGGCAGCGTCAACGCCCGCGTCGTCGAGCGGCTGAAGGAAATCTCCGAGCTGGGCATGGACGAGGAAGAGAAGGAGAAGCCGGCCAAGGAGGCCGCCGCCAAGCCCGCCGCCAAGCCGAAGGCGGAGAAGGTGCCGGTGGAAAAGGCTCCTGTGGAAAAAGAGCGCGCCCGCAAGAAGAAGGACGCCGACTGATGGCCGGCAGGGCAGGGGCGCTGCGGCGGCGCTCCTGTCCGCGTGTTTTACACACCGTTGTCTGCAGGATGAGTGGATAAATCCGCGCTTTCGCGTGTCGGAACCTGGGTGTAGTCTCAATCTCAGGACAACCGCGAGGGTGCCGCCATGCCGCGTAACCTCTGCCTTATCCGCCCCTGTCTGGGGCTGACCACGCGCATCGAGTGCGAGATCAGGCCGCTGGCCGGAGAGAATGGACTCTGGACCTTGTTGTGCGCAGCCGGCATGTCCGGTGCGCAGCCCACCGCCATCAAGGCGCAGGGCCCGTTCTGCGGGCCATTCGTGGCTGAGGGCGTGCTCGAAGCGATCTCCGACTGCCTGGCCCAGCAGGGCTATATCGTGGCGGAGGATCCGCCCATCTGGCAGCTGCACCTGCAGGGCGAACTGCGCCGCCTGAACGGTGAGCGCTCGCGCTCCGTCAGCAATTTCCAGTTCCGCCCCGAAGGCTGAGCCTCTCAAGGCCCGGAGGGATTGCGCCGCCCCTGCGCAAGCGGCTGAAGCCCGCAGGGTGCCTGGCTGCTACGGTTGCATAGCGTGGCGGTCCGGCTATATCCATCGACATATTTTTCCATAGAAAGCCCGGCTTACTCGCAAAAGCCATCCGCTATACTGCGGCCGCCCTTTTCCCAAGACATCTGCTGCGAGCACCATGGAAAGATTCGTCGAAAACTCCCTGTACGCCGCGCGCTGGCTGCTGGCGCCTATCTACATCGGCCTGTCGCTGGCGCTGCTGGCGCTGACCATCAAGTTCTTCCAGGAAATCTTCCATATCCTGCCCAGCATCTTCAGCATCGCCGAGGCGGACCTGATCCTGGTGCTGCTGTCGCTGATCGACATGGCGCTGGTCGGCGGCCTGCTGGTGATGGTGATGTTCTCCGGCTACGAGAACTTCGTGTCGCAGCTGGACATCGATGAAGGCAAGGAGAAGCTCAACTGGCTCGGCAAGATGGACGCCAGTTCGCTGAAGAACAAGGTGGCCGCTTCCATCGTGGCGATCTCCTCGATCCACCTGCTGCGTATTTTCATGGACGCGAAGAACATCGATGACAACAAGTTGATGTGGTACGTGATCATGCACCTCACCTTCGTCCTTTCGGCCTTCGCCATGGGCTATCTGGACAAGGCGACGCGCCACGACCACTGAGGCGTTGCCGTGTCGTCCCCGCCGCCCGGTCGTTGCAAAACGGACGGGCGGTTGTGTTTTCGCCTTGCGGTGGGCGCCTGCTGGTCAAGACTTCTGCGTGGATCAACCCGCAGGAGGTGCAGCATATGAATCTGCAGGAACTGACCAGCCGCTCCGTTGCCGGCGACATCGACGAGATCAACCTGGTGTCGCTGGAAGGCGACATCTATGTGCTGGAAGCGCGCATGGGCGCGCGCTTCTACCCGGTCCAGGACGATGCCGGGCACGTCATCAGCGTGCGCTCCGTCACCCATGCCCGCCAGGTGTTGCGCGCGCTCCCGCCGCTGCCGTTCCATCTGGTGCATGCGGTGGTGCACGACGAGATGTGCGGCATGCTCGATGAGCGCGATATCGGCGCCGGCGTGACCATGCCGCTGCGCTAGTCGCGCAGCGCTGCGTGCGGCCCGACCTGCCGCGCGAGGCGCGCGGTGGGGGAGGCGGTGCATCTGTGCTAGGCTGGCGGCCCTTTTTTGAACCCCCAGCGGAGCGCCGCCATGAGCGAACTCAACCTTTCCACCGACGAAGGCCGCGTCAGCTACGGCATTGGCCGTCAGCTGGGCGACCAGCTGCGCGAGAACCCGGTTCCCGGCATGACCCTCGACGCTATCCTGGCCGGTCTGTCCGACGCCTACGCCAACGTGGAAAGCCGCGTTCCGGGCGAAGCCCTGTCCGCCAGCTTCCAGGTGATCCGCGAGCGCATGCAGGCCGAAGCCCAGGCGAAAGCCGAAGCCGCCGCCGGCGTGGGTCGCGAATACCTTGTACAGAACGCCAAGCGCGAAGGCGTGACCGTCCTGCCGTCCGGCCTGCAGTACGAAGTACTGACCACCGGCGAAGGCGCCAAGCCGTCCCGCGAGGACACCGTGCGCACCCACTACCACGGCACCCTGGTCGACGGCACCGTCTTCGACAGCTCCTACGAGCGCGGCCAGCCGGCCGAATTCCCGGTGGGCGGTGTGATCGCCGGCTGGGTCGAGGCCCTGCAGCTGATGAACGCCGGCAGCAAATGGCGCCTGCATGTGCCGAGCGAGCTGGCCTATGGCGGCCAGGCCGTCGGCAGTATCCCGCCGCACAGCGTGCTGGTGTTCGACGTCGAGCTGCTGGAAATCCTCTGATTTCCGACGGGTTCGCTGCGCCGTGCCGTCCCTGGCGACTGCGCAGGAAAAGGGGCGCTCCGGCGCCCCTTCGTGCATCCGCCTCCCGGGCGGCGGAGCACCGACGGCGCATCCGGCGCCGCCGTAAAACTGAATGCACGCGCTTTTTGTAGGAGCGAGCTTGCTCGCGAACAGCCCAGCGCCAGTGTTGAGAGGTTCGCGAGCAATAGCTAGGCGCCCCCTCGCTCCTACAGTCGGCTGGCGTAGCGCTCAGCGCAGCGCGCGGGCGTAACAGAACAGGAACAGGCTGCGCACCAGCTCCTTGAGCACCCCCGGCTCGCTGGTGGACAGCTCCGAGAGCTCCAGGCCGCCCTGCTCGCGCAGCTCATCCAGGGCTTCCTCCTCCAGCACCGCGCAGACTTCCCCGGTGTCCCGATGCAGGATGCGCAGGTAGGGGTGCGGGCGATCCAGCCAGGCGTCGATCATGTAGGTCATGGTGTATTCCTCCGTGCAGATCGTTTAATGAGAATAATTCTTATTATCTCAATAGCAAGCCTGAATTGGAAAAATTTTCTCGCAGGCGACGATCCGTTGTTCCCGGTCAACGGACAGGCAACAAAAAGCCCGCCGCGGCGAACCGGGGCGGGCTTTCGCGAAACCGAGGATCAGTGGGTGCGGGCGACGGCGAACTCGGCCAGCTCGATCAGGGCAGCGCGGTATTCGTTGTCCGGCAGGGCCTTCAGGCAGTCGACGGCGCGGGCGGCGTATTCGCGCGCCAGATTGGCGGTGTAGTCCAGCGCGCCGGCGGCTTCGACGGCGGCGCGGATGCCTTCCAGGTCCTGGCTGCCGCCCTGCTGGATGGCCTTGCGCACCAGCGCGGCCTGTTCCGCGGTGCCGTCGCGCATGGTGGCGATCAGCGGCAGGGTGGGCTTGCCTTCGGCGAGGTCGTCGCCGACGTTCTTGCCCAGGCTGGCGGCGTCGCCGCGGTAGTCGAGCAGGTCGTCCACCAGCTGGAAGGCGATCCCCAGGGCGTCACCGAACAGGCGCAGCGCCTCGGATTGCTCCGGCTGGGCGTTGGCCAGCGCGGCGGCGCTGTGGGTGGAAGCCTCGAAGAGCATCGCGGTCTTGCCGCGGATGACTTCCATGTAGGTTTCTTCGGTGGTGCTGGCGTCGCGGACCTTGGACAGCTGCAGCACTTCGCCTTCGGCGATCACGCGGGTGGCCTGGGAAATGATGCGCATGACCGGCATGGAACCCAGCTCGACCATCATTTCGAAGGAGCGCGCATACAGGAAGTCGCCCACCAGCACGCTGGGCGCGTTGCCCCACTGGGCATTGGCGGTGGCGCGGCCGCGGCGCAGGCCGGAGGCGTCGACCACGTCGTCGTGCAGCAGGGTCGAGGTGTGCAGGAATTCGATGGTGGCGGCCAGCAGCTTCAGGTCGTCGCCCGAATAGCCCAGGGCCTTGCCCGAGAGGAGCACCAGCAGCGGGCGCAGGCGCTTGCCGCCAGCGGAGATGATGTAGTCGCCGATCTTTTCCACCAGGGGAACGCGGGAAGTGAGTTGGCGACGGATGATGCCGTCGACGGCGGTGAAGTCGTCCGCCACCACGCGATAGAAAGCCTGGGGTTGCATTAAAGACAGCGCTCCTCGTAGATTGCGCGGCATGCTAGGTGCCGGGGTTGGGGCTGTCAAGGCAAGGCCCCATGGGGCTTGATCCGCACCGGGGCTTTGCGTACAATCGCGGCCCCGAACTTCCCTGGCATATCCTGCCTTACGCAATTGCACGGGCGTCCTTTCCGGCCCCATGCAGCCATGCCGACCGATTCCTCTTTCTATAAAGCGTCGGGTGAGCAGGTCTAACGGAGACATCCAGATGTACGCAGTAATTGTTACTGGTGGCAAGCAATACAAAGTCACCGAAGGCGAATTCCTCAAGGTCGAGAAACTCGACGTCGCCACCGGCGAAGCGATCAACCTGGATCGCGTTCTGCTGGTCGCCAACGGCGATGACGTCAAGATCGGCCTGCCGGTGGTAGAAGGCGCGAAAGTGACTGCAGAAGTGGTTTCCCACGGCCGTCACGATAAAATCCGCATCATCAAGTTCCGCCGCCGCAAGCACCACATGAAGCGTCAGGGCCACCGCCAGTGGTTCACTGAAATCAAGATCACCGGCATCCAGGCCTAATTCCTCTTCAGGAGAATTGACTCATGGCACACAAAAAAGCTGGCGGTAGTACCCGCAACGGCCGCGACTCAGAAAGCAAACGCCTTGGCGTGAAGCTGTTCGGTAGCCAGGCTGTGAAAGCAGGCAACATCATCGTGCGTCAGCGCGGTACCCAGTTCCACGCTGGCTACGGCGTCGGCATGGGCAAGGATCACACCCTGTTCGCTAAAGTCGACGGCGTGATCAAGTTCGAAGTGAAAGGCGCCTTTGGCCGTCGCTATGTAAGCGTCGTCGCTGCCTAAGCGAGCTCTCACTGAAAAAGCCCTGTCTCGCGACGGGGCTTTTTTGTTTCTGGCGTCTCCAGGCGAGGTGCCGTCGGTTCGGGCGTTTGCGCGGACTTGGCTGTATCCTATGCTCCTTTTCTTATTTTCAACCCGCCAGCTCGGCGGGAGGCGTTCGCAATGAAATTCGTCGACGAAGTATCCATCCACGTGAAAGCCGGTGACGGCGGCAACGGTCTCATGAGCTTCCGCCGCGAGAAGTTCATCGAGAAAGGCGGTCCCAACGGCGGTGACGGTGGCGACGGCGGCTCGGTGTTCCTCGAGGCCGACGAGAACCTCAATACCCTGGTGGACTACCGCTACACCCGCCGTTTCGACGCCCAGCGCGGCGAGAACGGCGGCAGCAAGGACTGCACCGGCGCCAAGGGTGAGGATCTCGTCCTGCCCGTGCCGGTCGGCACCACCATCATCGATGCCAATACCCAGGAAATCATCGGCGACCTGACCACTGCCGGTCAGCGCATCATGGTCGCCCAGGGTGGCTGGCACGGCCTGGGTAACACCCGCTTCAAGTCCAGCACCAACCGCGCGCCGCGCCAGACCACTCCGGGCAAGCCCGGCGAGGCGCGTGACCTCAAGCTGGAGCTGAAGGTCCTGGCGGACGTCGGCCTGCTGGGCCTGCCGAACGCCGGCAAGAGCACCTTCATCCGTTCGGTCTCCGCTGCCAAGCCGAAGGTGGCCGACTATCCCTTCACCACCCTGGTGCCGAACCTGGGCGTGGTCAGCGTCGGTCGCTTCAAGAGCTTCGTGGTCGCCGACATTCCCGGTCTGATCGAGGGTGCCGCCGAAGGCGCCGGCCTGGGTATCCGTTTCCTCAAGCACCTGGCGCGTACCCGGCTGCTGCTGCACATCGTCGACATGGCGCCGCTGGATGAGAGCGACCCGGCTGATGCGGCCGAAACCATCGTCCACGAGCTGGAGAAATTCAGCCCGGCGCTGACCGAGCGTGACCGCTGGCTGGTGCTGAACAAGATGGACCAGATCCTCGAGCCCGAGGAGCGGGAACGTCGCAAGCAGGCCGTGGTCGAGCGCCTGGGCTGGGAAGGTCCGGTCTATGTGATCTCCGCCCTGGAGCGCGATGGCACCGAGGCCCTGAGCCAGGACATCATGAAGTACCTCGACGAGCGCACCCTGCGCATCGAGGAAGAGCCGGCCTATGGCGAAGCCCTGGCGGCCCTGGATCAGCGCATCGAGGACGAGGCTCGTGCCCGTCTGCAGGCTCTGGACGATGCTCGTGCTCTGCGTCGCTCCGGTCTGAAGAATGTCGATGATCTGGATGACGATGATTTCGAGGATGACGAAGACGACGGCGACGGGCCGGAAATCTTCTACGTGCCTTGATCGGAGCGGCGCCCGCCGGTCCGGATGAAACGTGTGAAGCCTGACTTCTAAGGTTGAGGGTATGCGTGAGAAGGTCACTGGCGCCAAGCGCTGGGTAGTCAAGATTGGCAGTGCGTTGCTGACCGCCGATGGTCGCGGTCTGGATCGCGACGCCATGGCGGTATGGGTCGAGCAGATGGTCGCGCTGCATTGTGCGGGCGTCGAGCTGGTGCTTGTGTCCTCGGGCGCCGTCGCGGCGGGCATGAGTCGCCTGGGTTGGGTTTCCCGACCTAGTGACATGCACGAGCTGCAGGCGGCAGCCGCCGTGGGGCAGATGGGCCTGGTGCAGGCCTGGGAGTCCAGCTTCGGCGTGCACGGCCTGCAGACCGCGCAAGTGCTGCTGACCCATGACGACCTGTCCGATCGCAAGCGCTACCTCAACGGCCGCAACACCCTGCGCACGCTGGTCGATCTCGGTGTGATCCCGGTGATCAACGAGAACGACACCGTGGTCACCGATGAAATTCGCTTCGGTGACAACGACACCCTGGCGGCGCTGGTGGCCAACCTGGTCGAGGCTGACCTGCTGGTAATTCTCACCGATCGCGATGGCATGTTCGACGCCGACCCGCGCAACAATCCCGATGCCGAGCTGATCTTCGAAGCTCGCGCCGATGATCCTGCCCTGGATGCAGTGGCGGGCGGCACTGGTGGTGCGCTGGGGCGTGGCGGCATGCAGACCAAGCTGCGTGCGGCTCGTCTTGCGGCGCGTTCCGGTGCGCATACCGTCATTGTCGGTGGTCGCATCGAGCGCGTGCTGGATCGCCTGCGGGTGGGTGAGCGTCTCGGCACGCTGCTGACCCCCGAGCAGAGCCGCAAGGCTGCGCGCAAGCAGTGGCTGGCTGGCCACCTGCAGATGCGCGGCACCCTGGTGCTCGACGATGGTGCGGTAAAGGCGGTCGCGCAGGATCACAAGAGTCTGCTGCCGGTCGGCGTGAAAGCCGTGCAGGGCAGTTTCCGTCGCGGCGAGATGGTGGTCTGCGTGGATCAGCAGGGTCGGGAGATCGCCCGTGGTCTGGCGAACTACAGTGCGCTCGAGGCGCAGAAGATCATCGGCCAGCCGACCGACGCCATCGAAGGCCTGCTCGGCTATGTCGACGGTCCGGAGCTGGTCCATCGCGATAACCTGGTGCTCGTCTGAGGAGATTGCCCATGCGCAAGGGATTGATGGCGGCGCTGATGCTGCTGCCGGCGCTGGCCCGGGCCGATGTGGTCGGCGAGGTGTCCACCGTCTTCAAGTGGGTCGGTCCGAACGACAAGATCGTCGTCGAGGCTTTCGATGATCCGAAGGTGCAGGGCGTCAGTTGTTACCTGTCGCGTGCCAAGACCGGCGGCGTGAAGGGTGGTCTGGGCTTGGCAGAGGACCGCGCTGAGGCGTCGATCTCCTGTCGCCAGGTCGGGCCGATCCGCTTCGCGAGTGAGCTCAAGGATGGCGAGGTGGTGTTCCAGCAGCGTACTTCGCTGGTGTTCAAGACCATGCAGGTGGTGCGCTTCTTCGACAGGAAGCGCAATGCGCTGGTTTACCTCGTCTACAGCGACCGGGTGATCGAGGGCAGTCCGCAGAATGCGGTGACGGCGATTCCGATCATGCCGTGGCCTGAGAAGTAAGCGAGGAAAGGGCGGGTGACCGCCCTTTCTTTTTGCCTGCAGGCTTTTCCTCGGCAGAGAAGGTGAGCCCGTGGATGACGGTGCGTTGGACAAATCGCAGGCAATAAAAAACCGGCCCTGGGGCCGGTTTTTCAAGAACGGAACGCTTACGCGGTGGCCAGGGCCTTCACGTGGGCGTTCAGGCGGCTCTTGTGACGAGCGGCCTTGTTCTTGTGGATGATGCCTTTGTCAGCCATACGGTCGATGACCGGTACAGCAGCAACCAGAGCGGCCTGGGCCTTCGGCAGGTCCTTGGCGTCGACTGCTTTGACTACGTTCTTGATGTAGGTACGAACCATGGAACGCAGGCTGGCGTTGTGGCTGCGACGCTTCTCAGCCTGTTTGGCGCGTTTTTTGGCGGAAGGTGTGTTGGCCACCGTCGAGCTCCTCGAAAAAAACTTGGGATGTTGCGAATAAATTAAGGCCGCGAATAATGCCGTTGCATCAAGGCCTTGTCAAGGGTATGCGCGGCCTCCGACGAGTGGTGCGACGGGCGCACGCTGTCCGGCGGATGGGGTGATTTATTCGCCCCGCGGCCCTACACTGCTGCGCTTCGTCTAGCGGTCGAGCAATCGCTCTAGGCCAGGGCTGCACCCTGCAGGGGCGGCCATTCTACCAGTTCTGGACGCTATGAACCTACTCAAGTCGCTGGCCGCGGTCAGCTCGATGACCATGATCTCGCGGGTGCTCGGCTTCGTGCGCGACACGATAGTCGCGCGCATGTTCGGCGCCGGCATGGCCACCGACGCCTTCTTCGTCGCCTTCAAGCTGCCCAACCTGCTGCGCCGGATCTTTGCCGAGGGCGCGTTCTCCCAGGCCTTCGTGCCGATCCTGGCCGAGTACAAGACCCAGCAGGGCGAGGAGGCGACCCGCACCTTCATCGCCTATGTGTCCGGCCTGCTGACCCTGATCCTGGCGCTGGTCACCGCGCTGGGCATGCTCGCCGCGCCCTGGGTCATCTGGGTAACGGCGCCCGGCTTCGTCGACTCGCCTCAGAAGTTCGAGCTCACCAGCTCCCTGTTGCGGGTGACCTTTCCTTATATCCTGCTGATCTCGCTGGCCTCGCTGGCGGGGGCGATCCTCAACACCTGGAATCGCTTCTCGGTGCCGGCCTTCGTGCCGACCCTGCTGAACGTCAGCATGATTCTCTTCGCGCTGTTCCTGACGCCGTACTTCGACCCGCCGATCATGGCGCTGGGCTGGGCGGTGCTGGCCGGTGGCCTGGCGCAACTGCTCTACCAGCTGCCGCACCTGAAGAAGATCGGCATGCTCGTGCTGCCGCGCATCAATCTGCGCGACTCCGGCGTCTGGCGCGTGCTCAAGCAGATGGGCCCGGCGATCCTCGGTGTTTCGGTCAGCCAGATTTCGCTGATCATCAACACCATCTTCGCTTCCTTCCTGGTCGCCGGTTCCGTGTCCTGGATGTACTACGCGGACCGCCTGATGGAGCTGCCGTCCGGCGTACTCGGCGTGGCGTTGGGCACCATCCTGTTGCCGTCGCTGGCCAAGACTTATGCCAGCGACGACCGTCACGAGTATTCGCGGCTGATGGACTGGGGCCTGCGCCTGTGTTTCCTGCTGGTGCTGCCGTGCTCCCTGGCCCTGGCAGTGATCGCCGAGCCGCTGACCGTCGCGCTGTTCCAGTACGGCAAGTTCGACGCCCACGATGCCCTGATGACCCAGCATGCGCTGGTGGCCTACGCGGTCGGCCTGCTCGGCATCATCCTGGTGAAGGTGCTGGCGCCGGGCTTCTACGCGCGGCAAAACATCAAGACGCCCGTGAAGATTGCGCTGTTCACCCTGGTCTCCACCCAACTGATGAACCTGGTATTCATCGGTCCGTTCAAACACGCGGGGTTGGCGCTGGCGATCAGCCTGGCGGCCTGCCTGAACGCCGGGCTGCTGTATTGGCAGCTGCGCAAGCACCGGCTGTTCGAGCCGCAGCCGGGCTGGGGCAGATTCATCGCCAAATTAGTCGTCTCTGTACTGGTGATGTGCGCGGTGCTGGTCGGCATGATGCATTTCATGCCCGCCTGGGATCAGGGCGGCATGCCGATTCGCCTGGTGCGCCTGGGCGCGCTGGTGGTGGCCGGTGTCGTCGCCTATTTCGGTATGCTGGCGCTCCTTGGCTTCCGCCTGCGGGACTTTTCGCGCCGCGCGGTGCTGTAACCTTCGCCGGGCAAAGCATTGCATCGGTTTGCGGCGACGGCATTTTGCCTGTCGCATGGCAACGGGTGCAGGTATAATCGACCACTTTCTGAGCAATACGCGCGCTATGCAGCTGCTTCGAGGCCTTCACAACCTGCGGCCCCTGTCCGGGGGCTGTGTCGCCACCATCGGTAACTTCGACGGCGTCCATCTCGGCCACCAGGCGATCCTGGGGCGTCTGCGCGAGCGTTCGCTGGAGCTGGGCGTGCCCAGCTGCGTGGTGATCTTCGAGCCGCAGCCGCGCGAGTACTTCGCTCCCGATGCCGCCCCGGTGCGCCTGACGCGCCTGCGCGAGAAGCTCGAACTGCTGCGCCAGTACGGCGTCGATTTCGTTCTCTGCCTGGCCTTCAACCGCCGTCTGCGCGAGCTGTCGGCTGCCGAGTTCGTCCGCCAGGTGCTGGTGGAGGGCCTGCAGGTCCGCCATCTGGAAGTGGGCGACGATTTCCGCTTCGGCTGCGACCGTTCCGGCGACTTCGCCTTCCTGGTCAACGCCAGCGCGGAGCAGGGCTTCACCGTCGAAGCCGCGACCACCGTGGAAGTCGACGGCATGCGCGTGAGCAGTTCGCGCATCCGCAAGGACCTGGCCGACGGCGACCTGCACATGGTCGAGCGCCTGCTGGGTCGTCCTTACAGCCTGAGCGGCCGCGTGCTGCATGGGCAGAAACTGGGTCGCACCCTGGGCTCGCCCACCGCGAACATCCAGCTCAAGCGCCGCAAGGCGCCGCTCAACGGCGTTTACCTGGTCAGCACGATGGTGGCTGGCCAGCGCCAAAACGGGGTTGCCAACATCGGCACCCGACCGTCAGTGAATGGCGACGGCCGGCCCCACCTGGAAGTGCATCTGCTGGATTTCGCTGGCGATCTCTACGGCCGGCACCTGGACATCACTTTCCACCAGAAGCTGCGTGATGAGCAGCGTTTCGCCTCGCTCGAGGCACTCAAGGCGGCCATCCTCGCCGACATCGCCGCCGCCCGGGCCTACTGGCTGGGCCAACCGCTTGATTGAAGATCCTGAACAGGCCCTGAGATGACCGATTACAAAGCCACTCTGAACCTTCCCGAAACCGACTTCCCGATGAAAGCCGGCCTGCCTCAGCGCGAGCCGCAGACCCTCAAGCTCTGGAACGACATTGGCCTGTACCAGAAGCTGCGGAAGATTGGCGAAGGTCGCCCGAAATTCATCCTGCACGATGGCCCTCCCTACGCCAACGGCAGCATCCACATCGGTCACGCGGTCAACAAGATCCTCAAGGACATCATCGTCCGCTCCAAGACCCTGGCCGGCTACGACGCCCCTTATGTGCCGGGCTGGGACTGCCACGGCCTGCCGATCGAGCACAAGGTCGAGACCACCCACGGCAAGAACCTGCCGGCGGACAAGACCCGCGAACTGTGCCGCGAATACGCCGCCGAGCAGATCGAAGGGCAGAAGGCCGACTTCATCCGCCTGGGTGTGCTGGGCGACTGGGACAATCCCTACAAGACCATGAACTTCTCCAACGAGGCCGGCGAAATCCGCGCCCTCGCCGAGATGGTCAAGCAGGGCTTCGTGTTCAAGGGCCTGAAGCCGGTGAACTGGTGCTTCGACTGCGGCTCGGCCCTGGCCGAGGCGGAAGTCGAGTACGCCGACAAGAAGTCCGACGCCATCGACGTCGCCTTCCCGGTGGAAGACGCTGACAAGCTGGCCGCCGCCTTCGGCCTTGCCAGCCTGCCCAAGCCGGCCGCCATCGTCATCTGGACCACCACCCCCTGGACCATCCCGGCCAACCAGGCGCTGAACGTCCACCCCGAATTCACCTACGCGCTGGTCGACACCGGCGAGCGCCTGCTGGTGCTGGCCGAGGAACTGGTCGAGTCGTGCCTGCAACGCTATGGCCTGGAAGGCCAGGTCATCGCCACCGCCCAGGGCGAGTCGCTGGACCTGATCCGCTTCCGCCACCCCTTCTACGAGCGTTTCTCCCCGGTCTACCTGGCCGAGTACGTCGAGCTGGGCGCCGGCACCGGCGTCGTCCACTCCGCCCCGGCCTATGGCGAGGACGACTTCCGTACCTGCAAGCAGTACGGCATGAGCAACGACGACATCCTGAGCCCCGTGCAGAGCAATGGCGTCTACGTGACCGACCTGCCGTTCTTCGGCGGCCAGTTCATCTGGAAGGCCAACCCGGCCATCGTCGCCAAGCTCGACGAAGTCGGCGCGCTGCTCAAGCACGCCAGCATCAGCCACAGCTACATGCACTGCTGGCGCCACAAGACCCCGCTGATCTACCGCGCCACCGCGCAGTGGTTCGTCGGCATGGACAAGCAGCCGCAGACCGGCGCCACCCTGCGCGAGCGCGCGCTGGAAGCCATCACCCAGACCGAATTCGTGCCGAACTGGGGCCAGGCGCGCCTGCACGGCATGATCGCCGGCCGTCCGGACTGGTGCATCTCGCGTCAGCGCAACTGGGGCGTACCGATTCCGTTCTTCCTGCACAAGGCCACCGGCGAGCTGCACCCGCGCACCGTCGAGCTGATGGAAGCCGTCGCCCAGCGCGTCGAGAAGGAAGGCATCGAGGCCTGGTTCAAGCTCGACGCCGCCGAACTGCTGGGCGATGAAGCCGCGCAGTACGACAAGATCAACGACACCCTGGACGTCTGGTTCGACTCCGGTACCACCCACTGGCACGTGCTGCGCGGCTCCCACGCCGAGCTCGGCCATGCCAGCGGCCCGGCCGCCGACCTCTACCTGGAAGGCTCCGACCAGCACCGCGGCTGGTTCCACTCGTCCCTGCTGACCGGCTGCGCCATCGACGGCCACGCGCCGTACCGCCAGCTGCTGACCCACGGCTTCACCGTCGACGAGTCCGGCCGCAAGATGTCCAAGTCCCTGGGCAACACCGTGGTGCCGCAGACCGTGATCGACAGCATGGGCGCTGACATCCTGCGCCTGTGGGTCGCCTCCACCGACTACTCCGGCGAGATCGCTGTTTCCCAGCAGATCCTCCAGCGCAGCGCCGACGCTTACCGTCGTATCCGCAATACCACGCGCTTCCTGCTGTCCAACCTGTCCGGCTTCGACCCGGCCAAGGACCTGCTGCCCAACGACCAGTTGCTGGCCCTGGACCGCTGGGCCATCGACCGCGCGCTGCAACTGCAGCGCGAGCTGGAAGAGGCCTACCGCGACTACCGCTTCTGGAATGTCTACTCCAAGGTGCACAACTTCTGCGTGCAGGAGCTGGGCGGCTTCTACCTGGACATCATCAAGGACCGCCAGTACACCACCCAGGCGGACAGTGTTGCCCGCCGTTCCTGCCAGACCGCGCTGTTCCACATCGCCGAGGCCCTGGTGCGCTGGATCGCGCCGATCATGGCCTTCACCGCCGAAGAGATCTGGAGCTTCATGCCGGGCGAGCGCGCCGAGTCGGTGATGCTCAGCACCTGGTACGACGGCCTCTCCGAGCTGCCGGCCGACGCCGAGCTGGACCGCGCCTACTGGGACGAAGTCATGGCTGCCAAGGCCGCCGTGAACAAGGAACTGGAAAACCTGCGCAGCGCCAAGACCATCGGCGGCAACCTGCAGGCCGAGATCACCCTCTACGCCGAAGACTCCCTGGCCAAGCGCCTGGAGAAACTGGGCAACGAGCTGCGCTTCGTGCTGATCACTTCCGCTGCCACCGTCGCGCCGCTGGCCGATGCGCCGGCCGATGCGGTCGAGAGCGAACTGCCGGGCCTGAAACTCAAGGTGGTCAAGTCCGCCCATGCCAAGTGCGGCCGTTGCTGGCATTTCCGCGCCGACGTGGGCAGCCACGCCGCGCACCCGGAGATCTGTGGTCGCTGCGTCGAGAACATCGATGGCGCGGGCGAGGTGCGTCACTATGCCTGACGTCGATCGTTTCGGCCGCCTGCCCTGGCTGTGGATCACCGTGGTCGTCTTCGTACTGGACCAGGTCAGCAAGGCCTTCTTCCAGGCTGAACTGACCATGTACCAGCAGATCGTGGTCATCCCCGACCTGTTCAGCTGGACCCTGGCCTACAACACCGGCGCCGCGTTCAGCTTCCTGGCCGACAGCTCTGGCTGGCAGCGCTGGCTATTCGCCCTGATCGCCATCGTGGTCAGCGTCGTGCTGGTGGTCTGGCTCAAGCGCCTCAAGCGCGGCGAGACCTGGCTGGCCATCGCCCTGGCCCTGGTGCTGGGCGGTGCGCTGGGCAACCTGTACGACCGTATGGTCCTGGGCCACGTGGTGGACTTCATCCTCGTGCACTGGCAGGACCGCTGGCGCTTCCCGGCCTTCAACCTGGCCGACAGCGCCATCACCGTCGGCGCCATCATGCTGGCGCTGGACATGTTCAAATCGAAGAATTCCGGAGAGACCGCCAATGGTTGATGTCCGAATTGGTGGTGATTCCAAGGTCACCCTGCATTTCGCCCTGAAACTGGAAGACGGCAACGTCGTCGACAGCACCTTCGACAAGCAGCCGGCCACCTTCAAGGTCGGCGACGGCAACCTGCTGCCGGGCTTCGAGCAGGCGCTGTTCGGCCTCAAGGCCGGCGACAAGCGCACCCTGACCATCGAGCCGGAGCAGGGCTTCGGCCAGCCGAACCCGGCGAACGTACAGGTGATGCCGCGCGGTCAGTTCGAAGGCATGGAACTGGCCGAAGGTCTGCTGGTGATCTTCAACGACGCCGCCAAGACCGAACTGCCCGGCATCGTGAAGGAATTCGACGAGCAGCACGTCACCATCGACTTCAACCATCCGCTGGCCGGTAAAACGCTGGCGTTTGAAGTCGATATCATCGACGTACAACCAGCCTGACCCCTGACCGGCTGCGCGTCGGCCATACGTCGTTGGAGAAACTCGGGAAATTGCTCATTTGCTGGAGCAAACTCAGCATTTCCCGAGTCTCTCCGCCTAGTCTGGCTCTAGCTCGCGCGGCCAGGATCCCGATCAAGCTTGCGGGACGCCCACGTCCACCCGAGGCCACCATGCAAATCAAACTCGCCAACCCCCGCGGCTTCTGCGCCGGCGTCGACCGGGCGATCGAGATCGTCAACCGCGCCCTCGACGTCTTCGGCCCGCCGATCTACGTGCGCCATGAAGTGGTGCACAACAAGTTCGTGGTGGAGAACCTGCGCAACCGCGGCGCCGTGTTCGTCGAGGAACTCGACCAGGTGCCCGACGACACCATCGTCATCTTCAGCGCCCACGGCGTTTCCCAGGCCGTGCGCAAGGAGGCCGAGAATCGCGGCCTGAAGGTCTTCGACGCGACCTGCCCGCTGGTGACCAAGGTGCACATGGAAGTCGTGCGCTACAGCCGCGACGGCCACGAATGCATCCTGATCGGCCACGAGGGTCACCCGGAAGTCGAAGGCACCATGGGCCAGTACGATGATTCCAACGGTGGCGCGATCTACCTGGTGGAAGACGAGGCCGATGTCGCCGCGCTGGAGGTGCGCAACCCCCAGGCGCTGCACTTCGTCACCCAGACCACCCTGTCGATGGACGACACCTCCAAGGTGATCGACGCCCTGCGTGCAAAATTCCCGCACATTCAGGGCCCGCGCAAGAACGACATCTGCTACGCCACCCAGAACCGCCAGGACGCGGTGAAGGAACTGGCCGACCAGTGCGATCTGGTGCTGGTAGTGGGCAGCCCGAACAGCTCCAACTCCAACCGCCTGCGCGAGCTGGCCGAACGCATGGGCACCCCGGGCTACCTGATCGACGGCGCCGAGGACATGCAAAAAGAGTGGTTCGACGGCGTCCAGCGCATCGGCATCACCGCCGGCGCCTCGGCACCGGAAGTGCTGGTGCGCGGCGTGATCCAGCAACTGCGCGACTGGGGCGCGGAGCCCGAGGTTGAGCTGGATGGGCGGGAGGAGAACATCACCTTCTCGATGCCCAAGGAGTTGCGGGTGAAGGCGATTTAACCACGCCAGCTATGCCGACAATAAAAACCCGCCAAAGGCGGGTTTTTTATTGTCGGCATTTGGCCTAGAGGCCTCGGCAACTGCCCCAGGCGCCGGCCAAGTCCCCAGAGCCACCACGCACCCCATTGGAGCTGAGGGTGATAGTGCCGCGACCTGCCAATACGCCGCCATTCACGGGCGTTGCGGTCAGGCCGTAGCTGGTGCCGGTGTTGTCGATGGCTACAGCGATTGTGAAGACCGCTCCGCCGTCAACGGGGCTCTGCGCATAAGCTCCCAGCGTTGCGTTGCTGTAAGTGTTCTGTTGGGCTCGGAATCTTTCCAGCAGCCCGGCGGCGCCGGTCAGGGTGCCTTTGGCGTCTTCGCATGCCGTTCGGCGCACGTAGGCCGTGTAGGAAGGAAGGGCAATGGCGGCGAGTATCCCCACCACCACCACGGCGATCATCAGCTCCAGCAGGGTGAAACCCTGCTGAGATTTGCGGGCCTTGTTGCTCAAAGGTTGTCCTCGTCAATCCAGTAGTACTCGTTGAGGTTCAGCTGCGGCGGCTTGCTCACTTGAGTGCCGTTGATCACGAAGCTGGTGCCGCCGATGCTGACCAGAGTGGGGTCGGGCAGCAGGCCGGTTGTCTTGACCACGTTATAGCGGGCCGAAGGTGAGGTGGAGTTGCCGGTGGTGCTGACCGGAGTTGCATCCGCCAGGTGCACCACATAGGAACGGTTCACACCGACGCTGGCCTGGCAGGAGTTGGCGGCCGCCGTGGGTTCGTAAGTGTTGAAGTACAGATAGCCGTTCACCGTTAGGGAGCGGGTGAGGACCTTTTCCCCGCCAGCGCTGTTCATCTTTATCATCCAGCCGCCGGTGGTGGCGTTGAAGGCGGTCGTGGCATCGGCCTTTTCCGTGGCAGTGCCGGCTTGAATCAGGTTGGCGGTGGCGTCGTAGAGGCTGCTCTCCGTCAGGGTGCTCTCGCTGGTGGAGGGTTTGGTCAGCACGGGGGTGCGGAACGAGTAGAAACGATCCTCCGTGAGCTTGTTGAGAGGGTGACCGCGGTAGCCGGAGCCGATGTTGACCGTCAGTACCAGGGTGCCGTTGACGTTGACGATGGCGACGTCTGGTTCGTTGTAGAACCGGCGGATCTTGGCCTTGCGCTGGGCATCAGTGGTATCGGCAGTGTCGGCCGGAACCACGTTGGCGAACACGCCGTCGTTGCTGCTGCCGGCGGCAGTCACCAAGCCGGAACCGCTGCTGCCATTGTTGATATAGAAGCGCCAGACCTGGCCGCCCATGTCACCGACGAAGAACTGGTCTGCCAACTGGTTGGTATCGTTGGCCAGGGTGCCGTCGGTGTTCTGCTGCAGGTCAATCACTCGCACGGCGGACGGCATGCTGTAGTTCATCTTGCTCAGGCGCAGGGTGCCGGTGGTCTTGCTGGCGGACCAAAGGCGCTCACCGGTACGAGCATTAACGATGTAGATGGCATTACCCATGGTGTCGGCGGTCTGGGTGCTGACGTTGTCCTGGTTCGGGTCGTAGCCGCCAGCGAAGATCAGTACGTCGGTGATGGTGCCACTCACATTGATGCGGGTCTTGACCGGCGGCGACCAGGTTTGCCCCAGTTGCTCGAAGCCCGTGGTGGTGCCGCCTTTGATCAGCCACAGCAGTTTCGGGTTAGAGCGGTCGGTGAGATCCAGTGCATAGATATCGCGTCCGCCACGGCCCATGGTGCCGTAGGCATAGACGAATTCACCGGTGTTGAGCCCGGAGAGCAGCGTCGGCGTGGCCGCGCTGGGGTCGAGGCCACCGTATAGCACGCCGTTCTTGTTTGCATCGTTCACCCACAGGGTAACGGTGTTGTCCATGCCATAGGAGCGCGGCTTGGCACTGGTGGACTTCTGGTTGGCGGCCAGCTGTGGAACATGCGCCAGCAGGGGTTCAGGCATGAAAGCCATCTGCTCCTGACCATTGCTGGTGTTGAACAGGTGCAGGTAGCCCTCGTTGGTCGACATGACCACGCTCTGGTCTTCGCTGCTGCAGGTCTTGTAAGTATTGTCGGTATAAGTGTTGCACGCGTAAGTGACTAGGCGTGGCGAGGAGTGCAGCGGGTCCCCCAGGCCCTTGCGCTGTGCACCGGCCGCGGTGAGCCCGCGGATGTAGTTGATCGCTGCGGTGCGAGCTGCAGTGTCGTTGGCGTCACTGATCCCCAGCTTGGCGTTAGTGATGCTGGTGTTCGCCGAATTGAGCAGGTAGTTGTTCTGATTCAGATTCACTGCGGCACTGGGCGAGGAACCAATGAAGGTATAGAGCGAGCGCGTCGCCGCGTCCGGCAGGCTGGATGCTGCACCACCATTGGCGGTGTTGTTGCCGTCGGCACTGGAGCTCCAGAAGCTGCGGGCGGAACTCTTGAAGAAGCCGGTGAGCGGGTCCACGGCGGCGGTATTGTCCGCATCGACGATCTGCGCGGTGGCGGTGTCCAGGCGATAGCGCTTCAGGTTGCCCGGCCAGGTATCAGTCTCCTGCGGCTTGAACACCGAGAAGTACAGCTCGTCCTTGTTGTCCTGACGGTTGAAGGTGTTGACCGGGGCACTGGCGCTGACGAAGGTGCTGTCGGTGGCCAGGACCTGCTGGATGATGTCGTTGAACGCCTTGGACAGGTCGCCGGCGGTGGTGGCGGTGTAGGTCGAACCGCCGCCGCGGGAAGCCAGTTCGGCGAGGAACTTCTTGATATTGGCACTATCGGTCGCACTACTGGCGTCCAGCGCGAAGCCCACAGTGTGGGTGGTTACCTGGTTGTCCCCATCGATGCTGGAGGCTTGGTCATTGGCGGCAATCCAGCTGGCGAGGGTGCGCGCGCACTTCTCGCCATCATCGGTGGCGTCGCTGGTGCAGGCGCCAGCCAGTGCGGCGATGCCATTCTTCGCGGCGGTGGTGTTCTGGTTGGCCTGGCCGTCGGTCAGCAGCACCATGTGGGTAGTCTGGCAGGCGCTGTTGATCGGGCTGGCATATCCGTCCGCACCGTTACGCAGATACTGCACCGCGTCGTACAGGGTTGGCACAATGGGTGTGTTGCCAGACGGCGTCATGGTTTGCGCCAGACTGTTGAGCTGGTTGCGTACGGTGAACGGGCTGGTGGTCATCCCGCCATTGGCCAGCTTGATGCGCAGGCGCAGAGATTGCGCCGGGTTGGTCTCGTAGGCCTGGGCGTTGAGGCTGGAATTCGCGCTCTGGGTCATGAACACGCTCAAGGCATTACCCGGCGCCCAGCCGCTGCGGTTGAACACCGTTTGCAGGGACGAGGCGAGGCCGCCACAGGCGAAACTGGTGCCAGCGGTCCAGCCGCCATTGGTGTTGTTGATGGTGCAACTGACCCCGGTGGTGCTGCTGCGCGACCCAATATTGCCGCTGGTCGCCTGTAGGGCCGCCGAGCTGTCGGTGTTCTCGAAGCTGATCGAAGTGCTGACGTTCGGGCCGGCCACGGTGTTGTTCGGCGTGACGAACAGCTTGGCATCCAGCACGGTAGCACCCTGTACGATGGGCAGGTTCTCATAGCGTGCGGCGATGGAGCCCGAGTTCAGCGGCAGCGTGCTGTCGCCCAGCGTCGGCGTGTTGTAGTTGCGCCCCGGAGCGGTTTCAAAACCGTCGTTTTTGGCGTCGGAGACGCGGGTTTCGATGATCGGATTGAGGCACCCGCCGCTGCCGCCTGTGTAGGTCACTGTCAGCGATGGCTGCAGGCCGATACCGCCCTCGATGCTGGTGGCCGTCCGTGAGCCGGAGCCACTCACGGGCGTGAGGATGATCGCGGCGGAGTTGTTGCCGCACCACCCGCCCTGATTGACGATCTGCTGCACCACGTTCTTGATGTCCGGTCCTTCCACCGGCACGGGCGGGTTTTGTGCCGTCCATTCGGGGGCGACCCAGTCGAGGTAGGCTGAGGTGGTGGCTCGTGCCGGCAGATTCTCGGTAGCAGAAAAGGTCGAAGCGTCACTCGCCAGTTGGCCCTTGATCCGGAAGGTCACAGGGTCACTGTTGGATGTTGCCGGAACGAAGGACAGCACCGCCTTGGTGACAGTTGCTCCCTGCGGAATGCCCAGGTTTTGGAAGCGCAGGGCGCCGATCCGGGTCTGTGCCACTGTGGAAGTGCTGGAGTAATTCACCACCAGGGCCGGGGCGCTGTTGCCACAGCTACGGGCACAGAAGGTGTAGTCCGCCGCCTGGGTTGCGCGGAAACTCATCACCACGTCACCGATGTCGCTGGTGGAGGGCGCGACTCTTTGCAGCGCCCTTAACTGGTTAGTGATGTCGACCTGGGTCGTGTAGCCGTTGATCCAGCTAGAGGCGGTGGCTGATGCGGTATTGAAGGTGCGGGTGCCCACCGGACTGTTGTCGTTGAGCGCCGCCGGTGTCTTCGACAGCTCCATTCTCACGTTGAGGGTCGGCGGAGTCGTCTTGCTGGTGCCGTTGGTCGGTACCAGGGTCAGGTAGGCGCTCTGGATGGTCGCGTTGGCTGGGACGCCCAGCGAGCGGAAGTCGAAGAGCGCCGTCTGGTAGTTGCTGTTGTTGGTGGAATTGATGTTCAGCTCGGTCATGTTGCCGTTGGTGCAGACCGGCTTGCTGGGACGGTTGGTGCCGCTGGAGCGGAGCCGGCACGCATAGTCGGTGCTGCCTTGGGTGACTATGAAGAAGGCGTCGTTCTGGACCAGCGTCGAGTTTGGCGTGCCGACTACTGTCGTGGTAGTGCTGGTGTAGCCCATGGGAAGGCTGGACTCGCCGATATCGCCGGTGCTGTTGGCAATGTTCTGGGTGGCGTCGTCGCTTCCCTGGCCGATCTCCGGGCTACCGGCGTATTGGGTGGCGGAGCTGGGCAGCACGGAGTCAATGTTTGTGACTGGGTAGAGTAGCCGGTTGTCGCCGTTGAGCACCATCAGGCCGGCATTGATGCCACTGGTGTTCTGGATGATGTCGGAAAACGCCTGTTTGAGTAGGGTCATCCGCGACTGCTGGCCCCGCGAGGGGTTGGTATTGCTGTCGGTACGCCAAGCCATGGAGCCGGAGTTGTCCAGCACGAACAGTACGTTGGGGCGCACGTTCTGGTCGATGGATTGGCCTCCGAAGAATATCTCGGTGTCGTCTGCGTAGCTTAGGGTCGCGCAGGCTATGCCCGTGGTCAGCAGGGCACCGCTCATCAGGCTGCGGAGGAAGTACTGTGGACGATTCATTCTATGCACCTGATGCAGTTAGAGGTGGGTGGCCTGGATGTAGCTGCGGCGATGCAATGCGCGCGCCTGGCCATCCGAACTGGTGACATTGCAGTTGCTCAGGTTCTTGCAGGCCTTGGCCTGGCTGCTGACCTGGTAGCAGGTATAAGTCAGCGTGCCCGCAGCGACGCTCAGGCTCTGCGCCGGAATGAACTTAGCGCATTCGATGAAGCTGGCACTCAGGTTCACCTGCGCCGAACCGGAGTTACCCGATGTCGGCGCCACCGTCATGGAAGTGCCGTTGGCGGGAGCAGTACCGCTCTGGGCGAATCGGTTGACCCAGAACTGCAATCCGCTTTCTGCCGCCTGGAAAGCGATGTTCTGCTGCTGTGCGTTGGCTGAGATTCGTTGCTGCAGGGTCGAGTTGCTGGCCATGGCAATGGCCAGTACGGTGAGAATCAGCAGCAGCACGAGGCTGACGAGCAGCGCCATGCCGCGTTGGGTCCTGAATGAGGTCATAGCCGGTTCCTCAGTTCGACGGTGCCGGTGAAGTTGCGGGAAATGTTCTGCGTAGTGTCGCGGGCCGTAATGCTCAGCTGCAGACGGTCAGCGCTCTGGGCTTCTGCAGCACTGATGCTGCCGGCGGCTTTCCAGACGATCTTGCCGCCCGACTCGAAGCCAAGGGTTATGGCGTTGATGGTCGCGTTATCGACCACAGTCTGGGTACCGCCGCTGGTGCTGGAGTTCATACAGATGGAGGTGCCGTTGGCACAATTGCTGTAGGTGACCGAATAGAGGTACAGCGTCTGGTTGGTGCAGGTCTTGTTGGTGCCGGGCATGGCCACCGAAGTTGCGGTAGTCGAGGCGTAATTGAAGGTCACGCTGGTGTTCACACCGTTGCTGGTAGTGACCGCATCGCGGGGGAATTTCACCCCATTGCTGACGTTCACGACGCTGCTTGGCAACTGGCAGCCCTGATAGCCTGCACGGCGAGCGTCCATCGCCAACAGGTCGAGGACGACCCTGCCGCTGTCCTGCACGCGAGTCAGCGCGCTGCTGGTCTTATCCGATGCAGAACTGTTGCTGAACATCTGCAATACGCCCAGCAGCAAAAGGCTGCTCAGCAGCAGCGCCACCATCAACTCGATCATGGACAGGCCACGCTGCCGGTGGAAATAGTTTCCAGTACTCATAGGTTCACCCGTAGCGTGAAGTTCTGAGCCTGAGTGCCCGTGCTGTGCTGCTGTGCATCCGACTCGGTCCAACTGATGACTATTTGGTACTCGTTAGTGTTCGCTTTGGTGACCGTGGCGCTGGAGCCGGGAATCGCGGCCTGCAGGTTGCCCCACCAGTCGAAGATATCCTGGTTGGCCAGTTCCGTAGCCGTGCAGCCGGCGGTCTTGGTTCGGCAATCCGGATTGGTCCGAGCAGATCCCGGCGCAAGATTGATCACGTAGGGCGAGGCGGTAAGCAGCGCTTGAGCAGAGTTGCCGCGCATTCTTTCCACGTAGTCGTAGGCGAGCAGGCTGGCCTGACCGCGCAGGTAGGCACCCTGGTTGCTCTGCAGGCTGGTCATTGTCAGCGAGGCCATGCCCAGCAGGCCGATGGCCAGAACCAGGAGAGCGATGAGTACTTCGATAAGGGTGAAGCCGCATTCGCGGCGCTGGATCATGGACATGTTCCATTCGCTCCGCTGGTGGCGACGCCGGCGATGTTCAGGGTGACCGCACGCGAGCTGTCAGCGCCCCGTGAGTCGCAGACTCGCAGCGTCGCTGCCGTGGTCAGGGTGCCGTTCGGATTGAAAGTCAGAGGGCCGCTGCTACGCAGGGTCAGGCCGCTGGTGTTGGGCGGAAGTACACGGATCACGGCGGCCTGCGCGACCGAGGTCGTTGTGGCGTCAGGGCTGCGGAAAACGATCGCCCCCGCTTCCCAGCTATTGCTGTTGCAGCTGTAGTTGGCCTGGCTGGAGCCTGCATCGCTGCTGCCGCAGACGCGCACGATGCTGCGTTGGGTAATGGCTTCGCTTCGCGCCGATTGCAATAGCCCGATTACCATATTGGTCTGGCTGGATATCTGGTTGTTCAGCATCAAGGTGCGGAAACTGGGTATGGCGATGATCGCCAGGATGGCAGCAACTGCCACCACGACCATCAACTCGATCAGCGTAAACCCCGCCGAATACCTGGGGCGCGACATAGACGCATTCCTCACATTTTCGATAGCGGCAATGCTGCCTAGTCGTGTGGGAAATGTCTTTTTTCTATGGATGACCGTTCGGATTCGGGTGACGTTCGGTCATGCCTTCCGGGCTTATGTGAGGCTGGTCACGAAGGGTGTGCGAAGTCCGTCAGCGGGGGCAGAGGTCGTTCGTGGTTCCGGTCTCGCTGCGGATGCGCCCGGCCTTGTTGAAGACGACGCGAAAACTGCTGCGACCCTCGCCGCAGAGTGTCAACGAGCCGGCGTGGAAGGCGCCGTTGGGCTGGATGGCGTTGCCTTGCGGGGTGAAGTGGATGAAGCGGCGCGAGGTGCTGTCGGTGCGGATGCTGATGCCCGTCAGTGCGGCGTGCACGGCGAGCGGCGTTTGCTCCGGCGGGCGAATGCCCCGATTGTCCGCGTCTACGAAGATCTCCCAGCCCGTCGCCCAGTCGCCATTGTTGGCGACGAGGCTGATGGATTGTCCGCTGTGCGCGGCGGTTTCGCGGGCGAAGTCCAGCGCGCTGCGTAGCTCGTGGGTCGCCGTGCTCGCGCGCTGCTTGCTGAGCATTTCGCTGAACGACGGCGCCGCGATGCTCAGGGCGATGGCGACGACCGCCAGGGTGAACAGCAGTTCGACGAGGGTAAAGCCCTGATCCCTGGCCATGGTCCGCTCCTGAAAGTGTGCTGGAGGGGAAAGTATCGGCCGCTGCCCGGGGAGCGCTCGCAGGCAAGTTGGATGGATGTTGTAGGAGCGGTCCGATGCCGCACCGACTTCTGTCCTGCTCCCTCATCCGCTCATGCCCGGTATAGTGTGCGACCGGCGATGGGCCGTTGATTTTCCTGGGATGTGGGGCGTGGTATGCCGGACATGATCGTGGTGGGCGGTGGCGTAGTCGGGATGCTGACTGCCTGGACGCTGGGGCAGGCGGGTGCCGAAGTGTTGCTGCTGGAGCGTGGCGAGACCGGGCGTGAGGCGTCCTGGGCCGGTGGGGGCATCGTCTCGCCGCTTTATCCGTGGCGCTACAGCTCAGCGGTCGCCAACCTGGCGCACTGGTCGCAGGACTTCTACCCGCAATTGGGTAATCGCCTGCTCGCCGACACCGGGCTCGATCCGGAAGTGCATGTCACCGGTCTCTACTGGCTGGATCTGGATGACCAGGCCCAAGCCCTGGCCTGGGCCGGCGCCCATGGCCGCCCGCTTGCGGAAGTGGCCATCGACGCCGTCCACGCGGCGGTCCCGGCACTGGGACAGGGCTTCGAACGCGCGGTGTACATGTCCGGCGTGGCCAACGTGCGCAACCCGCGCCTGGCCAAGGCGTTGCGCGAGGCGCTGGGGCGGCTGCCGAATGTCCGCGTGCAGGAGCGGGTGGAAGTGACCGGTTTCCTGCAGGAGGGCGGCCGCGTGACGGGCGTCAGCACTGAGCAGGGCAAATTCACGGCCGACTCGGTCGTGTTGGCGGCCGGTGCCTGGAGTGGTGAGCTGCTGGCGAAGCTGGGCCTGGAGTTGCCGGTCGAGCCGGTGAAGGGGCAGATGATTCTCTATCGCTGCGCTCCCGATTTCCTTTCCAGCATGGTGCTGGCGAAAGGTCGCTATGCGATTCCGCGCCGTGACGGTCACATCCTGGTGGGCAGCACGCTGGAGCACGCCGGTTTCGACAAGACTCCATCGGACGAGGCGCTGAACAGCCTGCGCGCTTCGGCAGAGGAGCTGATTCCCGCGCTGGCGCAGATGCAGCCGGTGAACCACTGGGCGGGGCTGCGGCCGGGGTCGCCGCAGGGCATTCCGTTCATTGGCGAGGTGCCCGGCCATCAGGGGCTGTGGCTGAACACCGGGCACTATCGCAACGGGTTGGTGCTGGCGCCGGCTTCCTGCCAGTTGCTGGCGGATCTCATGCAGCAGCGCTCGCCGATCATAGAAGCGGCGCCTTATGCGCCTGAAGGGCGCCTGGTGGCGACGCCCATCGTCTGAGCAAAGACGGGGATCAGTCGATCCCCAGTTTCTTCAGGCGATAGCGCATGGAGCGGAAGGTCAGGCCCAGGCGCTGTGCGGCGGCAGTGCGGTTCCAGCGGGTTTCTTCCAGGGCCTGCATGATCAGCTTGCGCTCGATGTCCTCGAGGTAGTCCTCGAGGTTGTCGATCTGCGCGAGGCTCGCCTCGCCGCCGCTGTCCGCGGCACCGGTGTCGGCCAGGCGCAGGTCGTGGGGCTGGATGACGTCGTTTTCGCAGAGCGTGTAGGCGCGCTCCAGCATGTTCTCCAGCTCCCGCACGTTGCCGGGGAAGCGGTAGCTCTTGAGCTTCTCCATTGCATCGGCGTTCAGCGAGGCGGCGGCCAGGCCGCTGTCGCCGGCCAGGCGCTTGAGCACGCGCTCGGTCAGCAGCGGGATGTCTTCGCGGCGCTCGCGCAGCGGCGGAACCCGCAGTTCGATGACGTTGAGGCGGTAGTAGAGGTCCTGGCGGAAACGGCCGGCGGCCACTTCGGCGGCCAGGTCCTTGTGGGTCGCGCAGAGGATCCGCACATCGACCGCGACTTCCTGCTGACCACCCACCGCGCGCACGGCCTTTTCCTGGATGACGCGCAGCAGCTTGACCTGCATCGGCAGCGGCAGATCGGCGACTTCGTCGAGGAACAGGGTGCCGCCATTCGCTGCCTGGAACAGGCCCAGCTTGTCTTCCACCGCGCCGGTGAAGCTGCCCTTCTTGTGGCCGAAGAATTCGCTCTCCATCAGCTCCGAGGGAATGGCGCCGCAGTTGACCGGCACGAAGGTCTGGCTCTCGCGCGGGCCCTGCTCATGGATCAGCCGGGCCACCAGTTCCTTGCCGCTGCCGGATTCGCCGCTGATGTACACCGGCGCCTGGCTGCGCGCGAGCTTGGCCACTTGGTTGCGCAGGGTGCGCATGGGCGGCGAGTCGCCGAGCAGGCGGCTGTCCACCGGCGCTTCTTCGGCGTCCGGCGAGCGCAGGCGCAGCGCGGTGTTCACCAGTTCGCGCAGCCGGGCGAGGTCCACCGGCTTGGTCAGGAAGTCGAAAGCGCCGGCCTTGAGCGCCTGCACGGCGGTGTCCAGGCTGCCGAAGGCGGTGATCATCGCCACCGGCATCTGCGGGTGGCGCTGCTGGATGTACTGCACCAGGTCCAGACCGGTGCCATCGGGCAGGCGCATGTCGGTGAGGCAGAAGTCGAAGGGCTCGCGCGCCAGGAAATCGCGGGCCTCCTTGACGTTGCGCGCGCTGCGGGTGTCCAGCTTCATGCGGCCGAGAGTGATCTCCAGCAGCTCGCGGATGTCGGGTTCGTCGTCGACGATCAGGGCTTTTTGACGGCTCATGGTCTTTGCGTCTTCTTAGCTTTGTTTGCGCGGGTGGGCGAAGGTGATGCGGAAGCAGCTGCCGCCTTCGTCACGCGTCTTGTAATCCAGTCGAGCCTGGTTGCTTTCGCACAGCTCGCGGGAGATGTACAGGCCAAGGCCCGTGCCCTTGCTTTCGGTGGTGAAGAACGGTTCGAACAGTTTGCCCCGCTGCTCGGCCGCGATGCCGGGTCCGTCATCGAGCACTTCCAGCACGGGCAGATCGGTTTCGCTGTCGCGGAACAGCCGCAGCCACACCTGCCCGGTGCCGTTCTTCCGAGTGCTGTACCGTAACCCATTCTGCACGAGGTTGGTCAGTACCTGCGTCAACTGGTGCGGGTCCATGCGGGTCTGCACGGTGCCCTGGCCGGTTTCGACGTGGATCTGCTGGCCTTCGCGCAGGCCCTCGCGCATCTCGCCGGCGTAGCGGTGCAGCCAGTACTTCAGGTCAAGCAGCTGCGGCTCGGCCTGGCGCCGGCGCGAGAGCTGCAGGACGTTTTCGATGACCAGGTTCATGCGCCGCGACTGGTCTTGGATGATCTGCGCCAGGCGCCGGTCGGGCTTGTCCAGCTCTTCCGATTCCAGCAGCAGTTGCGCCGCGTGACTGATCGCGCCCAGCGGGTTGCGGATCTCGTGGGCGATGCCGGCGGTGAGGCGGCCGAGGGCGACGAGCTTGAGCTGCTGGGCCTGCTGGGCGATCTGCGAGATGTCCTCGAGGAACATCAGGATGTGCTGTTCGTTGTCCCGGCGCAGGGGGATGAAACTCGGCTGCACGGTCGGGCCGGACTCCACCGGCTGCAGGCTCGGCGGGCGCAGGGCGGGGTTCTGCTGCCACTGCTGCAGGCTGGAGACCAGTTGCGGACTGTATTCGGCGAGCGAATGGCCGGGCAGGTCATGGCCGCCCAGCAGGACCGTCGCGCTCTGGTTGGCCAGCAGCACGCGGTGGCGATCGCCCAGGACCAGGATGCCGGTGCGCATGCGCTGGAGGATCAGCGCGTTGAGCTCCTCGAGGTTCGCGACCGTGGTGGCGCGCTGCTCGGCGATGCTTTCGACGATCTGCTGGCGCCGCGCCAGGGCCTGGATCAGCAGCGCCGAGGCGAAGCTCAGCGCGCCCAGGCCGCCAGCCTGCACGTAGTGGTTGATGGCCGTGGGCTGGCTGAGGCTCAGGTAGAAGGTCAGGTAGATCAGGGCGATGGCGGCGATGGCGGCGATCAGCAGGCCTATGCGGCCGCGTACCAGGATGTTGGCGATGGCCACGGCCACCACCATCAGGTTGCCGATGCCGCTGGGGATGCCGCCGGCGGTATAGAACAAGGCGCTGAGCAGGAGTATGTCCAGCGCCGCCAGGATGAACAGCGGCAGTAGCTGGCGCGGCGTGGGCATCAGCACCGCGATCAGGATGTTGAGGACCAGATAGACCCAGCAGCCGATATGGAACAGCTCGGGGTGGGCCAGCTTGAGGAGCTCGTCGTCCAGGCTGCTGGAGATCAGCAGCACCAGCACCAGCCCGATGGTCAGGCGGTACAGGTGATACAGGCGCAGGACCCGCAGGCCCTGGCCCGTGAGCGAGATGCCTTCAGCGACCACGGTCGGTGCGGTCCTGTTCGAGGTGCGCCCGGGTGCAGTACCAGTTGTTCTCGTCCTGCAGCGCATGGCTCTGCGGCACATGCACGCCACACTGGGCGCAGCGCACCATCGGAGTGGCAGCATCCTCGCCCCTGGGCTTGCTGGCGGGGCGTGCCGGTCGGGTGGCTTTGCGCCACAACCACCAGCCGAAGGCGAAGAGGGCGATCCAGAACAGCAGACGGGTCATGGCAATCCCTTGTGCATAAAGAGCCGCAGTTTATCCAAGCCACGCGGTGGCGCACAGTGAGCCGGTGCGCGCACCCACCGAGCCAGGGGCGCGCCCATGAAAAAGGGAGGCCGAAGCCTCCCTTTTCGCGAACCTGGCGGTATCAGTCGAAGATACCGAAGGTCATGTAGCTGAACCAGGAACGGTCGCTGCTGCCCGCGTTGCCTTCGGACTCGTGCTGCTCTTCCTGCACGTCGCTCTGGTTCTCGGGCTTGAGTTCGGCCGGAATCTGCTGCTCGGCGTCTTCGTACTGCTTGATCACGTCCTTGGAGGCCTGGGTTTCCATGTGCGGCGGCGCATCGTTGGTCTCGATCAGGCCCAGGGTGGCCTTGGCCAGCCAGGAACGGTTGTCGGCTTCGTCTTCGCGCGGAACGAACTGGCCATCCTTCAGGCTGGGGTTGTCCGGGTAGTTGGCCTTCAGGGTTTCCAGGCTGGAATCGGCCAGGTCGTTCAGCCCCAGGCGCTGGTAAGCCTCGACCATGATCGCCAGGCCATCGCCGACGGCCGGGGTTTCCTGGAAGTTCTCGACCACGTAGCGGCCACGGTTGGCGGCGGCGACGTAGGCCTGGCGCTTCAGGTAGTAGTGGCCGACGTGCACTTCGTAGGCTGCCAGCAGGTTGCGCAGGTAGATCATGCGCGCCTTGGCGTCCGGGGCGTAGCGGCTGTTCGGGTAGCGGCTGACCAGCTGGGCGAACTCGTTGAAGGAGTCGCGGGCGGCGCCCGGGTCGCGCTTGGTCATGTCCAGCGGCAGGAAGCGCGCCAGCAGGCCGCGGTCCTGGTCGAAGGAGGCCAGGCCCTTGAGGTAGTAGGCGTAGTCGACGTTCGGGTGCTGCGGGTGCAGGCGGATGAAGCGCTCGGCGGAGGCGCGGGCGGCCTCGGGCTCCATGTTCTTGTAGTTGGCGTAGATCAGTTCCAACTGGGCCTGCTCGGCGTAGCGGCCGAACGGATAGCGGGACTCCAGCGCCTTCAGCTTGGCGACGGCGTTGGTGTAGCTCTTGTTGTTGAGGTCTTCCTGTGCCTGCTGGTACAGCTGGCTTTCGCTCAGGTTCTCATCCACCTTCTCGCCCTTGGAGGAGCAGGCGGTGACGAAGGCGAGGGTGGCGATCAGCAGCAGGTGTTTCACTTGCATGGCGAGTTGCGTCCCTGGACGGTCGGCTGTCGCGGCCGCAACCGTCTGTTATGATTGGCGCCCCAGGGGTACCCCTGGGACAAAGGCCCCGTATTTAACCACAGCGTGCAGCCGAACCAAAAGGCCGCGCGCCCTTCGTGTCCAGTCATGTCCGATATCATCCAACTCGCGGCAGAAGTGCCGTTCGACCTCGGTGGTCAGCGTCTCGACCAGGTCGCCGCCCAGCTCTTCTCCGACCACTCCCGTTCCCGCCTGGCGGGCTGGATCAAGGACGGCCGTCTCAAGGTCGACGGCGCCGTGCTGCGCCCGCGCGACATCGTCCATGCCGGCTCGCGCCTGGAACTGGACGTCGAGCTGGAGGCCCAGGGTGAATGGGTCGCCCAGGACATCGAGCTGGACATCGTCTACGAAGACGACCACATCCTGGTCATCGACAAGCCGACCGGCCTGGTGGTTCACCCCGCCGCCGGGCACCAGGACGGCACCCTGCTCAACGCGCTGCTGCACCACGTGCCGCACCTGGCCAACGTGCCGCGCGCCGGCATCGTGCACCGCCTGGACAAGGACACCACCGGCCTGATGGTGGTAGCCAAGACCCTGGAAGCGCACACCAACCTGGTTGCCCAGTTGCAGGCGCGCTCGGTCAGCCGCATCTATGAAGCCATAGTCACCGGCGTGATCGTCGCCGGCGGCACCGTCGACGCGCCCATCGGCCGTCACGGCGTGCAGCGGCAGAAGATGGCGGTGATCGAGACTGGCAAGGTCGCCATCAGCCATTACCGCGTGCTGGAGCGCTTCCGCGCGCATACCCACACCCGGGTCAAGCTGGAAACCGGCCGCACCCACCAGATTCGCGTCCATATGACGCATATCGGCCACCCGCTGGTCGGCGATCCCACCTATGGCGGGCGTTTCCGCATCCCGCCGGGTGCCAGCCCGACCCTCATCGAGTCCCTGCGCGATTTCCCGCGCCAGGCTCTGCACGCGCGCTTCCTGGAGCTGGACCACCCGGCCACCAACGTGCGCATGAAGTGGGAATCGCCGCTGCCGGATGACTTCACCTGGCTGCTGAGCCTGCTGCGGCAGGACAACGAGTCCTTCGTATGAGCCCCTGGCTGACGCCCGACTGGCCGGCTCCGGCGAACGTCCGCGCCTGCGTGACTACCCGCGCCGGCGGCGTCAGCGTCGAGCCATTCGAAAGCTTCAACCTCGGTGACCATGTCGGCGATGACCCGGCGGCAGTCGCCGAGAACCGGCGCCGCCTGACCGCCGAGCTGGGCTGCCGGCCGGCCTGGCTGAGCCAGGTGCACGGCATCGATGTCGTCGAGGCCGATCCTTGCGTCGTCGCCACCGCGGATGCGAGCTGGAGCGCCGCGCCCGGCATCGCCTGCACCATCATGACCGCCGATTGCCTGCCGGCGCTGTTCTGCGACCGCGCCGGAACTCGTGTGGGGGCTGCCCATGCCGGCTGGCGCGGGCTGGCGAATGGTGTGCTGGAGGCGACCGTGGACGCCATGGGCATCGCGCCGGCGGAGCTGCTGGTCTGGCTTGGCCCGTCCATCGGCCCGCAGGCCTTCGAAGTCGGCCCGGAAGTGCGCGAAGCCTTCCTGGCGGAGCATGCCGAAGCCGAACGCGCCTTCCTTCCCAGCAGCAACGCCGGCAAGTTCATGGCTGACATCCATGAATTGGCGCGCATCCGCCTCGCGGCGAAGGGTGTCAAGGCCGTCTACGGTGGCGATTTCTGCACCTTCAGCGATACCGAACGCTTCTACTCCTACCGCCGCAACCCCCGCACCGGCCGCCTGGCCAGCCTGATCTGGCTGGCCTGATCTGCTTTTCGTAGGAGCGAGCTTGCTCGCGAACCTGGCCGGGCACCACGGCAGCAAGCGGTTCGCGAGCAAGCTCGCTCCTACAGGTTCAGCCCCGAAAGCATCTCTCAGGTCCATTCCTAAGGCTCTTCCGAAGGCACAACCTGACGGATGTCATGGCCAAATGGCTTGAACCGACCAAAATCGACCTTATCTATCTGGCATCCCGGCGGGTTAGTCGTGACCAGGGGCACTCATCGCTCCGGCCCGCTATAGAAAGGAAGGACGACCCTCATGCGAATCGACCGTTTGACCAGCAAGCTCCAGCTTGCACTCTCCGATGCCCAGTCCCTGGCCGTCGGACATGACCACCCGGCCATCGAGCCGGTGCACCTGCTGTCCGCGCTCATCGACCAGCAGGGCGGCTCCATCAAGCCCCTGCTGATGCAGGTCGGCTTCGATATCCCCGCGCTGCGTGCCTCTCTCAACAAGGAGATGGACGCGCTGCCGAAAATCCAGAACCCCACCGGCGACGTGAACCTGTCGCAGGACCTGGCGCGCCTGCTCAACCAGGCCGACCGCCTGGCCCAGCAGAAAGGCGACCAGTTCATTTCCAGCGAGCTCGTGCTGCTCGCCGCCATGGATGACAGCACCAGGCTTGGCAAGCTGCTCACCAGCCAGGGCGTGTCCAAGAAGGCCCTGGAGAACGCCGTGACCAACCTGCGCGGCGGCGATGCGGTGAACGATCCCAACGCCGAGGACTCGCGCCAGGCGCTGGACAAGTACACCGTCGACATGACCAAGCGCGCCGAGGACGGCAAGCTCGACCCGGTGATCGGCCGTGACGACGAAATCCGCCGGACCATCCAGGTCCTGCAGCGCCGCACCAAGAACAACCCCGTTCTGATCGGCGAGCCCGGCGTGGGCAAGACCGCCATCGTCGAGGGCCTGGCCCAGCGCATCGTCAACGGCGAAGTGCCCGACGGCCTGAAGGACAAACGCCTGCTGGCGCTGGACATGGGCGCGCTGATCGCCGGCGCCAAGTTCCGCGGCGAGTTCGAGGAGCGCCTGAAAGCCGTGCTCAACGAACTGTCCAAGCAGGAAGGCCGGATCATCCTGTTCATCGACGAACTGCACACCATGGTCGGTGCCGGCAAGGCCGAAGGCGCCATGGACGCCGGCAACATGCTCAAGCCGGCCCTGGCCCGCGGCGAGCTGCACTGCGTCGGCGCCACCACCCTGGACGAGTACCGCCAGTACATCGAGAAGGACGCCGCCCTGGAGCGCCGCTTCCAGAAGGTCCTGGTGGACGAGCCGAGCGAGGAAGACACCATCGCCATCCTGCGCGGCCTGAAAGAGCGCTACGAGGTGCACCACGGCGTGACCATCACCGACGGCGCGATCATCGCCGCGGCCAAGCTCAGCCATCGCTACATCACCGACCGCCAGCTGCCGGACAAGGCCATCGACCTGATCGACGAAGCCGCCAGCCGCATCCGCATGGAGATCGACTCCAAGCCCGAGGAACTCGATCGCCTGGATCGCCGCCTGATCCAGCTGAAGATCGAGCGCGAGGCGCTGAAGAAGGAAGACGACGAGGCCACCAGGAAGCGCCTCGCCAAGCTGGAAGAAGACATCGCCAAGCTCGAGCGCGAGTACGCTGATCTCGAGGAAATCTGGAAGTCGGAGAAAGCCGAGGTCCAGGGCTCCGCGCAGATCCAGCAGAAGATCGAGCAGGCCAAGCAGGAAATGGAAACCGCGCGGCGCAAGGGCGACCTGGAAACCATGGCGCGCATCCAGTACCAGACCATCCCGGACCTGGAGCGCAGCCTGCAGATGGTCGACCAGCACGGCCAGACCGAGAAGCAGCTGCTGCGCAACAAGGTGACCGACGAGGAAATCGCCGAAGTGGTTGCCAAGTGGACCGGCATCCCGGTCTCCAAGATGCTCGAAGGCGAGCGCGAGAAACTGCTGCGCATGGAAGACGAGCTGCATAAGCGCGTCATCGGCCAGCACGAAGCCGTGGTGGCCGTGGCCAACGCCGTACGCCGTTCCCGCGCGGGCCTTGCCGACCCGAATCGCCCCAGCGGTTCGTTCCTCTTCCTCGGCCCGACCGGGGTGGGCAAGACCGAGCTGTGCAAGGCGCTGGCCGAATTCCTCTTCGACACCGAGGAAGCGCTGGTGCGCATCGACATGTCCGAGTTCATGGAGAAGCACTCCGTGGCTCGCCTGATCGGCGCACCGCCGGGCTACGTCGGCTATGAAGAAGGTGGTTACCTGACCGAGGCCGTGCGCCGCAAGCCGTACTCCGTGGTGCTGCTGGACGAAGTCGAGAAGGCCCACCCGGACGTGTTCAACGTGCTGCTGCAGGTGCTCGAAGACGGCCGCCTGACCGACAGCCACGGCCGCACCGTGGACTTCCGCAATACCGTGGTGGTGATGACCTCGAATCTGGGCTCTGCGCAGATCCAGGAACTGGTCGGCGACCGGGAAGCCCAGCATGCGGCGGTCATGGATGCGGTGAATTCGCACTTCCGTCCGGAATTCATCAACCGGATCGACGAAGTGGTGGTCTTCGAACCGCTGGCCCGCGAGCAGATCGCCGGCATCGCCCGGATCCAGATGGGCCGCCTGCGCAAGCGCCTGGCCGAGCGCGAGCTGAGCCTGGAGCTGAGCGACGAAGCCATGGACAAGCTGATTGCCGTTGGTTTCGACCCGGTGTACGGCGCGCGGCCGCTCAAGCGCGCGATTCAGCGCTGGATCGAGAACCCGCTGGCGCAGCTGATCCTGGCCGGCAAGTTCAACCCGGGCACCCAGATCCACGCCAAGGTGGCGAACGACGAGATCGTCTTCTCCTGATCCAGGCCCCACGAAGAAGCCCGCCAATCGGCGGGCTTTTTCTTTGGCTCTTCGTAGGACCGAGGGGGCGCCTAGCCCTTGCTCGCGAACAGCCTCTACGATGGGGCTCGGTTCGCGAGCAAGCTCGCTCCTACAGGCGAATTCCGGCGCTCAGCTGGACGCGGCGCCACCCAGCAGGACCAGCAACTGCTCGATCAGCTCCGCCTGGTCCTCGGCGATATCGATGATATGGAAGCCCGCCCAGCCCAGCTGGCCATCGGTGCCGGCACGGCTCCACAAGCAGTCGGCGCCCAGGTGGATCTCGCCGATCTCGTCCAGCGGTGGCGCCGGTACGAGCCGGCAGTCCCAGACGGAATCGGCTTCCGGGACCTCCACGCCGCAGAGCATGAAGCCCTCGGCGGACAGGTCGGCCAGCCGGCCCAGGCTGCGCCCGGAGTGGCGGTCGAAGACTTCCACGGTCAGCCCGGTCTGCTGCCGGCTGTGCTGGCGACGTTCTCCCATCGACTGCTCCTTCAGGTCTGTGCCGGGCCGCGCCCGGAGGTAAAGCGTTGCAGGACCCGGTAGATCGCGCTCAACGCACGGTCCATCAGCGGGGCGGACTGTTCCGTCGGCACCAGGCGGACCTTGCCCGCTTCCATTTCCTGGGCCAACTGCACTATCGGTTTGACCGCCACCCGCTGCCCGGTGTGGTCGACGAACATGTAGTTGCGCGTGGTCGGGCTGAACCACGAAAGCTTGAGCCGGCGAGCCGGGGAGGTATCGGTGAATTCGAACCAGACGCCGAACTCCAGCTGGCTCAGCTCCTTCAGCAATACCCGGGCGCGCTCGGACAGTGCCTCGCCGTCGGGTTTCACCAGGGTGTGCCCCTCGGCCCCGAGCATGGCGCCCAGCGGGCTCTCCGGCAGGTCCTGCCTGAGCTGCGCGGCGATCTGCGGCTTCTGCGCCTGGATCGCGTGCTGGCAGGCGACCAGGTCCTGCAGCAACCGGCGAATACCGTCCTCGTGATAGCCGCCCAGCACTTCCAGGCCCTTGCGCAGCTCTTCCAGCAGGGCCAGGCGGATGGCTTGCAGGTGGTCGCGGCCGGCGGCATCCAGTGGCGTCACGCTCCAGGCCAGTTGTTCGGCCACTTCGCAGGCGCGCTTCCATTCGTCGCTGTGCTCGCCGCTGCGCAGCACGATGAAGGTGAGAGCATCGCACCAGCTCATTTCCAGGAAATTACGCACCAGCTCCGGCAGGTCGCGGTCGTGGGTGACCTTGGCGACGGCGTCCAGCGCCTGCTCCCGCGCGGCCAGCAGGCGGTCGCGGCCCCGGGCGGCCTCCATGGCGCGGCGCTCGCGCAGCTCGACCTTCTGCCGGAGGTTGGCCACGTACTCGTTGAAGTCGCCCAGCAGGGTATCGAACAGCGACAGCTCGCCGACGAAGTCCTGGATCACCCGCTCGACTATCCAGTGCATCTTCGCCAGCAACGCCCGCTCCTCGCCTTCGCCGCCATACAGCACGCCGGCCTGGGCCATGGCATTGAGCAGCTTGCGCGCCGGGTGGTGATGCTGGGTGAACAGCTGCTTGTCCAGCAACGCCACCTTGAGGAAGGGCGTATGCAGGTGGGACAGGGTGGTCTTGCAGCTGTCGGGCAGGTTCTCGTCATCGAGGATGAAGTCGAAGACCATGCCCACCAGATCGATGACATCGGCTTCCTGGTCGGTCAGCCGGGTGCTGCTGGGCTGCGCGCTGCCCGCTTCCAGATGGCGCTGCAGGTCAGCCTTGAGCGCCTCCACCGGCTGCGGCTGGCGCAGGCGCTGGGCCAGTTCCCGGGCGGATTCGCGTTGCAGGCGGTTCAGCGCCTCCAGCAGCTCGTTGGCGCTGTAGGTGGTGGTGGCGGTGCTCGGGCCGAAGCTGACGATGCTCTGGGTGTTGCCGAACAGCGTGGCCTTGTTGCCGCGCCGGCGGTGCTCGGCGAGCAGCACGGCAAGGCCGCCGAACAGCGCGTTGCGGTCGCCGGGCGGCAGATCGGGCAAATCGCCTGCGTTGTAGGGCGGTGGTCGTGCTGCTGCCGCGCCGTCCGTCGCCGCGTTGTTCGGCTCCGCAGTCGGGCGTGGCGGGGGAGGGGGCGACGGGCGCTGGCCCTGCGGGCGATATTTCAGGTTCGGCAGCACGCCGCCGTCGGCCAGTCGCTTGTTCAGCTGTTCATATAAAGGCAGCAGGTGCTGCATGACCTGCTGATCGAAAAGGACATAAAGGATGGTCTTGATCCGCAACGGGAAGGCGCTGCGCGCCAGGGTGTCGCGGAAGGCCTGGGCGATGGCCTGCGGACCGAAGGGATTGCGCTCTTCCCCCAGCTTGCTGCCGTTGTTGAGCAGCGCCAGGCGCTGGTCCAGGGCGAACAGCAGCTGGGCGCAATGCGCGCGGACCTGGTTGACCATGTTGGTCACCAGCAGCGTCTCTTCGTACTCTTCATTGCCGACCAGGGTCAGCTGGTCCATGTCCAGCTCTTCCAGCGGCTCCACGCGGGGGAGTTTGCCTTCGAGGAAGTCGCTCAGGCCCTGGGCGATGCGCTGGTGGTAGAAGCGCTCGAGATTCGGCCGCTCGCGGCGGATTTCCCGCATGGCGTCGAAGAACAGCGCCTGGACCTGGTTGTTCTCGGCTTTCTCGGCGCATTCGAACAGCGTGTCGTCCACCTGCGCGAAGACGTGCCCCAGCAGCTCGGCGAGGTGATTCATCGCCAACTGGCGGCAACCCTGCACCAGTTCGCCGAAGCGGGGCTGGATCATCCGGCTGGCGATGGGGGAGGGCGGTGGGGTGTCCTTCTTGCTCATGGCCATCCTGTGCGTGATCTTTCCGCTTCCCGCGGTGGATCACTCGAGTATTCCATGCAGATATAGCAACCAGCCCGGTCGCCTGCAAAGCACAGAAAAACTTTTTGGATCAGAGTGTTGACAGACGTTTCGATATACGTAAAATGGCGCGCCTCTGATACGGGAAACCGGTGAAGCCGGAAGAAAGTAGAGGAGATTGAAAGGTTCGTCGTTCCGCGATAGCTCAGTCGGTAGAGCAAATGACTGTTAATCATTGGGTCCCTGGTTCGAGTCCAGGTCGCGGAGCCAACTTTCAAACGGGGTATAGCGCAGTCCGGTAGCGCGCTTGCTTTGGGAGCAAGATGTCGGGAGTTCGAATCCCCCTACCCCGACCAACTTTTGGGTCGTTAGCTCAGTCGGTAGAGCAGTTGGCTTTTAACCAATTGGTCGTAGGTTCGAATCCTACACGACCCACCATATTAAAAACGTTTGTGCAAGCAGGCGTCAGAAGCGAAGCGAAAGCTTCCTTCGCTTGAAAGCCCACCTCTCGAGGTGGGCTTTTTTGTTTGTGCCTGATTGGTTTCTGACATCCTCCGGCAGCGAGTGCAATGCTCGCAACGGTCCGCCGAGCCTGATCCTTCCCGTCTTTGCCATTTTTCCGAGCCAAGAGCATGCGACGCTTCCTTCGTATGCTTCTGACGCCAGCAGGCGCTCTAGCGCGGACACTTCGACAGGCGCCTGCGCCACTTTCACCCCAGCACCTTCCATCTTCGCGCCCCCCCATAGTGCTGCGATCAGAAAAGCCGGCGGTCTTGTCAGAGTGTTCTGATCTTCCCGCTGAAGGCGGAAATTTAAGCTTCTCACCTCACAAATCCTGTGTCCCCCCTGAGGTGGGTTTTAAATGGCAATTGAAAATATCGGTCTGGTGACCGTCACCGAGAACGCAACCAAGAAGGTTGCAATCAAGGCCGGCGCGAAGATCAAGGCAAAAGCGGGTACCAAGTACCTTTTCCAGGTTGAAAACAGCGATGTCGCTCCTGAGAACGTCACGGTCAAGCGTGTCGGCAAGGACCTGCTGGTTTCCTTCGAAGGCAGTGAAAAGCCCGATCTGACCATCGAGGACTTCTTCGCCGAAGGCATGGACGGCCAGCTCTACGGCGTTGCCGAAGACGGCCAGCTCTACGCCTACGTGCGTACCGACGGCGAAGGCTTCTACGGCCCGCTGACCCTGGCCGACGGCGAGTCGGCCCCCATCGCCCTGGGCGGTGAAGGCGTGCCCTACACCGCGTCCACTGACGACGCGGCCGGCTTCCTGCTGTGGCCCTGGCTGCTCGGCCTGGCGGCCGTTGGCGCTGGCGCGGCGGCCATCATCAACAACAACAAGGATGATGGTCACAAGACCAAGACCAGCGCCGCTCCGACCAACACCAAGGTCATGGACGACGTCGGCCCGATCCAGGGCGAACTGCACAACGGCGATATCACCGACGACTCGCACCCGGAGATCTCCGGTAATGGCGTTCCCGGCGCGGTGATCCACGTCTTCGACAACGGCCAGGAAATCGGCTCGACCACCGTCAACCCCGACGGCACCTGGTCCTTCACGCCCGAACTCGCCGATGGCGCGCACAGCTTCGACATCACCCAGGTCGTTCCCGGCCAGAAGCCCAGCGCTCCGATCCACGTGATCGATATCGTCATCGACACCGTTCCGCCGGCCGACCCCTTCGCGGTCATCGACGGTTCGCGCAGCGATGGCGAGCACACCTACAGCAACGACAACAAGCCGGAAATCCATGGCAAGGGCGAGCCGGGTGACACCATCACCATCATTCTCCCCAACGGCGAAGAGCTGCATACCGTCGTGGACGAGAACGGTGACTGGGTAGCACCGCGGCCGGTCAATCCGTTGCCCGAAGGCAACAACGAAATCAAGGTGATCGAGCGCGACGAAGCCGGTAACGAGAGCGAAACCATTCTGCCGGTAATCATCGACACCATTCCCCCGGCCAAGCCCGAAGCGGGCCTGGACCCCGATTCCGACACCGGCACCAAGGGTGACGGCATCACCAGCGACACCACCCCGACCATCGACGGCAAGAGCGAGCCGGGCGCCGACATCACCATCATCTTCCCCGATGGCGAAGAGCTGCACACCAAGGCCGACGAGAACGGCGACTGGTCCGTGACGCCGACCAAGCCGCTGCCCGAGGGTGACAACGAAATCACCATCATCGCCACCGATGAAGCCGGCAACGACAGTGAGCCGACCATCATCCACGTGGTGATCGACACCAAGGCTCCGGATGCTCCGGAAGCGCACCTGGACCCGGAATCCGACTCGGGCACCAAGGGCGACAACATCACCAACGACAACACCCCGACCATCGACGGCAAGACCGAGGCGGGCGCTGACATCACCATCATCTTCCCCACCGGCGAAGAGATTCACACCAAGGCCGACGAGAACGGCGACTGGTCCGTGACTCCGACCCAGCCGCTGCCCGAAGGCAAGAACGACATCACCATCATCGCCACCGACGAAGCCGGCAACGCGAGCGAGCCGACCGTCATCACGGTGGACATCGACACCAAGGCTCCGGATGCACCGGATGCCTGGCTGGACGAGGCATCCGACTCGGGCACCAAGGGCGACAACATCACCAACGAGACCTTGCCGACCATCGATGGCAAGACCGAGCCGGGCGCTGACATCACCATCATCTTCCCCACCGGTGAAGAGATCCACACCAAGGCCGACGAGAACGGCAACTGGAACGTGACTCCGACCAAGCCGCTGTCCGAAGGCGACAACGAGATCACCGTCATCGCCACCGACGAAGCCGGCAACGCCAGCGAGCCGACCGTCATCAACGTGATCATCGACACCACTCCGCCGGACGCCAGCAAACTGGCCATCACCGGCGTACTGGACGATGTCGGCAGCATCACTGGCAACATCGCGAACGGCGGTTCCACCGACGACTCGCACCCGACCATCAGCGGTACCGGCACGGCCGGTGAGGCGACCGGCCTGTGGCCGTTCAGCGTCGACACCAGCGCCCCGGACAACGTCAACAACCTGGTCGTCACCGACGACGTGGGTGCCGTAACCGGCCCGCTGCACGACGGCGACACCACCGACGACAACCACCCGACCTTCAGCGGCGAAGCCGAGAAAGGCGCCACCGTCATCATCTATGACAACGGCGAGAAGATCGGCGAAGCCGACGTGGGCCCCGATGGCAAGTGGGAATTCACTCCGACCCAGCCGCTGGACGACGGCGAACACGCCTTCACCACCGAAGTAGTCGACGAAGCCGGCAACAGCAGTGGCCAGAACGAACCGCTGCATGTGGTGATCGACACCACCGGCCTGGGCGTGAACATCATCCAGGTACTGGATGACGTCGGCAGCATCACCGGTGCCATCCAGCTGCATGGCGTCACCGACGACACCCGCCCGGAAATCCAGGGCACCAGCAAACCGGGCAGCATCGTCAAGATCAGCGACAACGGCGTTGAGCTGGGCAGCACCACCGCGGACGCCGATGGCAAGTGGAGCTTCACCCCGTCCAAGGACCTGGCCGAAGGCCCGCACAGCATCGTCGCCATCGCCACCGACAAGGCTGGCAATGTCAGCGAACCGTCGAAGTTCGACTTCAGCATCGACACCACCGCCCCGACCAAGCCGAGCATCGACTCCGTCACCGACGACGTGGGCGCCATCCAGGGCCCGATCCCGAACGGCGGCGTGACCGACGACTCGACTCCGACCCTCTCCGGCAAAGCCGAAGCCGGCTCCGTCGTGACCGTCTACGACAACGGCGAGAAGATCGGTTCCGTGGTAGCGGACAAGGACGGCGACTGGAGCTTCACCCCGACCACGCCGATCAACGAAGGCCCCCACGCGTTCACCGTGGACGCCACCGACAAGGCCGGCAACACCAGCGAGCAGTCCGAACCGTTCAACATCGTCACCGACTACACCGCCCCGGACATGCCGACCATCACCGGCGTGCTGGACGACGTAGGTCTGGTCACCGGCAACATCGAGAACGGCGGCAAGACCGACGACTCCCGTCCGGTCATCAGCGGTGAAGGCACCGCGGGCGACATCATCACCGTCTATGCCAACGACAGCACCGGCAACCACCCGATCGGCAGCACCGTCGTGGGCGAAGATGGCAAGTGGTCGCTGACCCCGGAAACCCCGCTCAACGTCGGCCTGAACGACCTGACCGCCGTCGAGACCGACCCGGCCGGCAACTCCACCCAGCCGAGCGCGCCCTACAGCTTCACCCTGGACACCGCCGAACCGGGCGTCCCGGTCATCGTCAACGTGCTCGACGATGTCGGCCCGTACACCGGTTTCCTGCAGAAGGGCGACGTCACCGACGACAACAAGCCGACTATCAACGGTACCGCCGAAGCCGGCAGCACCGTCAAGCTGTACGACGGCAACAACGTCCTGATCGGCAGCGCCATCGCCGATGCCGACGGCAACTGGAGCATCACCCCGGAAACCGCCCTGGCCGACGGCAAGCATGAAGTCTATGCCACCGCCACCAACGACACCGGCGTGGTCAGCCAGCCCACCGGCAAGTGGAACTTCGAAGTCGATACCTCCGCTCCGTCCAACGTCAGCAACCTGGTCGTCACCGACGACGTCGGTCCGAAGACCGGCGTGCTCTACGACGGCGACACCACCGACGACAACCGTCCGACCTTCAGCGGCGACGCTGTGCCCAATGGCAAGGTCATCATCTATGACAACGGCAAGAAGATCGGCGAAGCCGACGTCAGCCCGGAAGGCAAGTGGGAACACCAGCGTCAAGTCCAATGACTACATCATCACCACCGACTACTCGGGCCCGAACTCGGACAGCACCACGCTGACCATCAACACCGTGGCCGGTGATGACATCGTCAACAAGGCCGAAGCGGCCGGCAACGTGAAGATCAGCGGTACGGTCACTGGCGAGTTCACCAAGGGCGACCTGGTCACCTTCAAGCTCGACGGCACCACCTACAGCGCCGCTGTATGTCCCTAATCCGGCAACAAACTACGCACAGATCAATTTCACCGTTCCAGTCAGTGATTTTTCGATTCAGTTGAGTGGCTTGCAAAATGACGCAGGCGGCGCACGCGTCGTGATTTATGACGTAAACGGCAAAGTGCTGTCCGATACCAAAGTACTGGCCGATGGAACAGGGGGTGTAGCTGAATCCAAGCTATACAAATTTGCCGCACCTGTCGGAACGGACATTGGCAAAGTGATGGTATATGGCGATGGAAATGGCGGTGGCCTTGGCTTGGCTACCCTCAAGTACAACCAGATCCACCACGCCCCGGGCTACAACGACACCTTCACCAACGAGGTGGGCAAGACCACCACCGGCGCTGGCTATCACAGCGACGAAGGTCACTTCACCCTGACCTCGAAGGGGACGGTCTCCGTTCGTAGCGCAGCGGAGCACAACCTCGAAGGTCCGTACCTGTACATCGGTACCGGCAGTAGCGCCATCGAGAACTCGGCGGCGATCTTCACCTTCGACCAGCCGGTGCAGTCCATCGCCTACAACATGTGGGGCCTGGAAACCGTGGAAACCATTCCGGGCAACTACTCGAAGCTGGAGGTCTACGACACCAACGGTGTGCTCATCTACACCGTGTTCTGCACCCCCGCGGGCGAGCACTCGGTGGAGTCCTACGTCGGCGACGCGCCGCTGTACACCGGCAAGCGCAACCCGCAGAGCTACGCCCGACTCGAAGGCGGCCAGACCTACGTACTGGAAGCGCCGCTGGAATCCAGCACGCCCATCGTCCACACCGGCCGTGACGCCGAGCAGAGCCTGCAAGGCAAGCGCCGCCAGATCCACGTACTCAGCCGCGCCACCTCGGTGGTGCCGTGCCAGGGCGAGACCAAGCTGACCCTGCGCAGCGACGTGCTCTTCGCCTTCGGCAAGAGCGGCTACAAGGACCTGACCCCTGAGGGCCGCGCCATGCTCGACCAGGCCGTGCGCGACATCCAGCAGAAGGGTGCCGGCGTCAGCAGCATCGAGGTGATCGGCCACGCCGACCCGATCGGCAACGCCCAGGCCAACCAGAGCCTGTCGCTGCGCCGCGCCGAGACCGTGCGCAAGGTGCTGCTGGAAGAGGGCATCCAGAGCCAGCTGGTGCATGCCAGCGGCCGCGGCAGCTCCGAGCCGGTGGTGCAGTGCGACAACAGCGCGCGCAAGTCCCGCGTGGCCTGTAACGCACCGAACCGCCGCGTCGAGCTGGTGATCCAGAACAAGGGCGAGTAATTCGCACCGGCAGGTTTCGGGTACCTGGCGTACCAGCAGCCCACCTCAGTTCTGTATCGCCAGAGCCCGGAAAGACAGAGGCCCCGCAAGGGGCCTTTGTTTTTTCTGCGTGCGTGAAAGTGCGCTGGCCGGGTTGTGCCGGGGCGGTGAGGCGATGGGTATCGCTGCGCTCCACGCCATCCTACGGGGGAGGCTGAAGGCACCGGCGACTGCGCTTCACCCGCTCGGTGCAATTGCGACACGGTACTCGGGAAACGTCCTGCACGGGCATCGGACAAGCCTGTAGCATGCCGCATTGCTGCGTTTGCCTGGCCGCCGCTAAGGTCTCCGGGTCACGACGGTCGTCGTGATCTGGGGGTGAGAGCCCGGTGGCAAATGCCGGTACGCCGAGTCCATGTCGTTTCGATATGGCGCTTCATGGCGGACCGTGCAGGGCGGGCTTCGGCCCGAACCGGTTGCCTATGTCCCGGTCTCTCACCCCTGCATGGTCCGCCTCCCTTTTGCCTGTGAGAGGGCGTTAGGAGGCATCTCAGCAGACATAGGAGTTCAGGATATGCATTACCCCTCTTTTACCCCCGCGCACCGCCCATGCTTTTTCCTCCCGCTCCACACGATGAAATATCTCGCTGGCCGGCTCGCGCCCCGTTGCGGGTCGGCCAGCGCCTGAGCTTTGTCGTGGCCCGCCGGGTCGCGGCCCGGTGGCCATTTCCCCGTCCAGGTTTGTCGTGGCTACGCCGCCGGGGCGTGGCGCAAGGAGGTTCAGCAATGGGAAGCAAAGTCAGTGCATCCGGGCTGCAATGGGTTCACCTGCCCGAGGCCGATGGCCAGCCGGGGCTGGTGCTGGAATGGCCGGTGGACGGCCAGCCCGCCATCGACGCCGCCGTGCAGCGCGTCGAGCGCTGGTTCGACGAGGAGCGCAAGGCCAACCTGTGGGTGGCGCTGTTCGTCGGCCGCAGCGAGCACGAGGGCGAGTTCCGCCGCATCGCCTACGAAGCGGCCTTTCTCTGGCGCCTGCAGCAGCGGCTGGCGATGACCGCGCCGGGCTGATCGGCCGGTGCCCGCG
>NZ_JBGLYK010000140.1:0-15423 GCF_047304025.1 Pseudomonas sp. Pseusp97
AGCTTGCTCGCGAACCGGGGCTGGCGCCAAAGCTTGGGCGGTTCGCGAGCAAGCTCGCTCCTACATGAAGCAGTCAGAACGGCGCGGGCGACTCGAAGCGCAGGCGCTCGCCGGTCTGCGGGTGGGTCAGGGCCAGCATGCTGGCGTGCAGGCACAGGCGGTCGCGCAGTTCCAGGGCTTCGCCTTCGGCGTACAGGCGGTCACCCAGCAGCGGGTGGCCGATGCTCAGCATGTGCACGCGCAACTGGTGAGAGCGGCCGGTGATCGGTGTGAGCTCCACGCGGCTCCAGTTGCCGTGGCGCTCCATGACGCGCCAGAAGGTCAGTGCATGGCGGCCCTGCTCGAAGTCCACCACGTGGCGCGGCTTGGTCGGCGGGTCGTAGCGCAGCGGCGCCTCGATGCGACCGCTGTCCAGCTCGGGTTCGCCCCAGCACAGCGCGGTATAGGCCTTCTCGGTCTCGCGGTCGTGGAACTGGCGGGACAGCTCGCGGTGGCTGTCGGCGTCGCGGGCGAGGACGATCAGACCCGAGGTTTCCCAGTCCAGGCGATGGACGATGCGCGCTTCCGGGTAGCCGTTCTCCTGCAGGCGGGTGATCAGGCAGTCCTTGTTGTCGTCCGCGCGGCCGGGCACGGAGAGCAGCAGGGTGGGCTTGTTCACCACCAGCAGGGCGGCGTCCTCATGGACGAATTCGATCTGGGAAAGCGGCATGGAAGCTCGTAGGCGAAATAAGTGAGACAGAAACGACTGCGGCGGCCGAGGCCGCCGCAGGTTCACCCGGGCCGGATCAACGCTCCGGCAGGGTGATGTTGAGTTCCAGGATCGAACAGCTGCCCTGGTTGGCCAGCTCGACCTGGACTTGTTCCTGGTCGATGGGCACGTATTTGCGGATCACTTCCAGCAGGTCTTTCTGCAGCTGCGGAAGGTAGTCCGGTTGCGAACGGTTGCCGCGCTCATGGGCGACGATGATCTGGAGTCTTTCTTTCGCGATGGATGCGCTGTTTTGCGACTTCCGGCTGCGGAAGAAATCTAAAAGGCTCATTCACGTCCTCCGAACAGTCGTTGCAGGAATCCTTTCTTCTGCACGTCGAGGAAACGGTGGGGCATGTCTTTGCCCAGCAGTCGCTCGACGGCGTCGCTGTACGCCTGGCCGGCATCGCTCTCTTCGTCGAGGATGACCGGTACGCCCTGGTTGGATGCCTTGAGCACCGCCTGGGATTCCGGGATCACGCCGAGCAGACGGATGGCCAGGATTTCCTCGACGTCCTCGACGCCGAGCATTTCGCCCTTGGTGACGCGCTCGGGGTTGTAGCGGGTCAGCAGCAGGTGTTCCTTGATCGCGTCCTCGCCTTTCTCGGCGCGGGCGGATTTGCTCGCCAGCAGGCCGAGCATGCGGTCGGAGTCGCGGACCGAGGAGACTTCCGGGTTGGTCACGACGATCGCCTCGTCGGCGTAGTACATGGCCAGGTGGGCACCTTTCTCGATGCCGGCCGGGGAGTCGCAGATCACGTAGTCGAAGGACTGCTTGAGTTCCTCGATGACCTTGCCGACGCCTTCCTGGGTGAGAGCGTCCTTGTCGCGGGTCTGGCTGGCGGCCAGCACGAACAGGTTCTCGAGGCGCTTGTCCTTGATCAGGGCCTGGGTCAGGGTCGCTTCGCCATTGATGACGTTGACGAAGTCGTAAACCACGCGGCGTTCGCAGCCCATGATCAGGTCGAGGTTACGCAGGCCCACGTCGAAGTCGACGATGACGGTCTTGTGGCCGCGCAGGGCCAGGCCGGTGCCGATGGCTGCGCTGGTGGTGGTTTTACCGACGCCACCCTTACCGGAAGTGACTACGAGGATCTTGGCCAAGGTGATTCACCCCAAAGAAAAAACGAAGAATTCTGGTCCCTGAAAGTCGCGGCAGTATCCGTTAAAGGCGGGTGATGTTCAACACGTCACCCGACAGGCTGACGTGCACCGCCTGCCCCCATTGCGGACTGCGTCGAAGGTCTTCGGCGACCTTGTAATTACCGGCGATGGACACGAGTTCCGCGGCCAGTTGCTGGCAGAAGATACGGGCGCTGGTATCGCCCTTGACGCCAGCCAGGGCGCGGCCGCGCATCGGACCGTACACATGGATGTTGCCGTCGGCGAGAAGTTCCGCACCCGGGCTGACGGGCGCGAGGACGATCAGGTCGCCGCCGGCGGCGTAGATCTGCACGCCGCCGCGGACCGGGGTAGTCACCAGCTTGGTCGGGCGCACGACCGGCGCCGGCGGCTCGGCCGGTTTTTCCGCGGCAGCTTCCGCAGCGGCTTCCTGCGGGGCGGCCGTTGCCTGGGCGGCAGCTTCGGTCGGCTTCTCCGCTTTGGCGTCGGCGGCTTGCTCAGCCGGCTTCTCCACGGTTTTGCCGGCCTGTACACCAGCGCCAGCGGCCTGCTCGACCACCTTCTCGGAGAGCTTTTCACCACGCGGGCGGCGCACCGGGGTGGCGCCGGTCACCTGCGGCACGGCGTCCTTGGGCTCGACGGTGCGCTCGCGGGACGAACCGGACGGCGGCAGCACGGGAATGTCGAACATGGTGGCCAGGCGGATGTCTTCCTCGCGGCTGGCGCGGATGGCCAGGGTGCGCAGGCCGTGGCGGCGGCAGATGTCCAGCACGCCCTGCAGGTCGAGTTGGCCTTCGCCGTCGGGGAGCTTGTCCAGCGCCAGCACCAGCGGCGTGTCGCGGAAGAAGTTGGGCGCCTGGGCGACCTTGTCGGCAAGCTGGCGGTCCAGGCGCGGCAGATCGTTGTGGGCCAGTTCCAGGACGGTGACGGCCAGCATGCTGCCCTTGAGCTGGAATACGGGATCTTGGTCGAGAAGGTCAGCTTGGCTCATGGTCGGACTGCGTCATCAAAATGGGTGGACTTATAGCGGACCGCCCCGGCAGCCGCAAGCGTGGCGCATAGCCAGGGCGCAAGGCAGGCACGGCGCGCCCGCGCAAGGTAGAATGTCGGGCTTTGATCGTGACCGGAAAGTTCCATGGACCGCCCCACCTTTCGCCGAGAATTCCTCCATCCCCGTCACTGGCCGCTCTGGCTCGGCCTTGGCGTGCTCTGGCTGGTGGTGCAGCTGCCCTATCCGGCGCTGCTGGCGCTGGGCCGCGCCCTGGGCGCGGTGATGTACCGCGTGGTCGGCAGCCGCCGGGCAATTGCCGCGCGCAACCTGGAGCTGTGCTTCCCGGAACTCTCCGCCGCCGAGCGCAAGCGCCTGCTCAAGGAGAACTTCGCTTCCACCGGCATCGCCTTCTTCGAGATGGCCATGAGCTGGTGGTGGCCGCAGGCGCGCCTGGCCAGGCTCGCCCATATCGAGGGCATCGAGCACCTGAAGAAGGCCGAGGCCGAAGGCAAGGGCGTAATCCTCATGGCCATGCACTTCACCACGCTGGAAATCGGCGCGGCGTTGCTGGGCCAGGTGCAGACCATCGACGGCATGTACCGCGAGCACGACAACCCGGTGTTCGACTTCGTCCAGCGTACCGGCCGCGAGCGCCATAACGCCGACGCCACCGCCATCGAACGCGAGGACGTGCGCGCGATGCTCAAGGTGCTGCGCGCCGGCCGCGCCATCTGGTATGCGCCGGACCAGGACTACGGCGCCAAGCAGAGCCTGTTCGTGCCGCTGTTCGGCATCCAGGCGGCCACCGTCACCGCCACCACCAAGTTCGCCCGCCTGGGCCGCGCGCTGGTGCTGCCGTTCACCCAGTCGCGCCTGGCCGATGGTTCCGGCTACCGCCTGACCATCCATCCGCCGCTGCAGGACTTCCCCGGCGAGAGCGAAGAGGCCGACTGCATCCGCATCAACCAGTGGGTGGAAAGCGAGATCCGTCGCCAGCCCGAGCAGTATCTCTGGGCGCATCGCCGCTTCAAGAGCCGCCCCGAAGGCGAGCCCAAGCTCTACGCCAGGAAGAAGTAAGGCTCCGGCGGGCTACGCTGGAAACGACGCGACAAGGACTTCTGCCGTGACCGACTCCGCCACTCCCCAACATTGCCCGGCCGTCACCGGCCTGATCCTCTCCGGCGGTGGCGCGCGGGCGGCCTACCAGGTTGGCGTCCTGGCGGCCATCGCCGAGCTGCTGCCCGAGGGCGCGGAGAATCCCTTCCCCGTGATCGTTGGTACTTCCGCCGGTGCCATCAATGCGGTTGGGCTGGCCTGCGGGGCGTTGTCCTTTACCGGCGCGGTAGAGCGCCTGACCAAGGTCTGGCAGGGCTTTCGCACCGGGCAGGTGTACCGCGCCGACTGGCCGGGCGTATTCAGCCAGGCCTTCAAGTTCCTCGGCCACAGCCTGCTGGGGCTGGGCCGGCGGGAGCCGGTGGCGTTGCTCGACAGCACCCCGCTGCGCTATCTCCTGGAGCGCGAACTGGACCTCTCCGGCATCGCCGCCGCCGTGCGCCGGCGCAACCTGCGCGCGGTAGCGGTGACGGCGTTCGGCTATGAGTCCGGCCAGGCGGTGACCTTCTACCAGGGCCGCGCCACCATCGATCCCTGGCTGCGTCACCGCCGCATCGGCGTGCCGACGCGCCTGCAGATCGAACACCTGCTGGCCAGCTCGGCGATTCCGCTGCTGTTCCGCCCGGTGAAGATTCTCCGCGAGTATTTCGGTGATGGCGCGGTGCGCCAGCAGGCGCCGATCAGCCCGGCGTTGCACCTGGGCGCCAATCGCGTGCTGGTGATCGGCGTCAGCGGCAATCCCACGCTGGGCAGCGCCAACGAGCAGGTGGCCAACTACCGCACCGGGCAGCCGCCGAGCCTGGCGCAGGTAGGGATTCATCTGCTCAACAGCACCTTCATCGACAGCCTCGAAGGCGATATCGAGCTGCTGCACCGCATCAATTTCCTCAGCTCGCTGGTGCCCGAAGAGGCGCGCCGGGCGACGCTGGGGCTGGCGCCGGTGGATGTGCTGGTGATTTCACCGAGCCGGCCGCTGGACGAGATCGCCGCGCAGTACCGCCACGAACTGCCGCGGGCGCTGCGCCTGTTCCTCCGCGGGCCGGGCGCGACCAAGGCGAGCGGGGCGGGCGTGCTCAGCTACCTGCTGTTCGAGCCGGGTTACTGCAATGCGCTGATCGAGCTGGGGTATCGCGATGCCATGGAAAAGCGCGCGGAGATCGCGCGCTTTCTGGGGATGGGGGATTGGTCGCTATAGGCACGGGCCTTTTCTGTGAAGCATCGGCACAGTCCGCTTCCTACATGCAGCTCTGCACGAGGGCTGCCCAAGCACGGAGTTTCAGAAAAAACAGTTGCCCTAAAAAGCGCGGCTGTCAGACGGCAAACACCCCATCGCGATAATCGCGCAGTGCCTGCTCGATCTCCTCGCGGCTGTTCATCACGAACGGGCCGTATTGCACGATGGGCTCATCGAGCGGTTTGCCGGCCAGCAGCAGGACGCGCGCGCCCTTGTCGCTGGACAGCCGGGTCTCCTCGCCCTGGCCCAGGCGCACCAGGCGGTTGGTGGCGACGGTCTCGTCACCGCGCTCGCCCGGTACCTTGAGCGATCCTTCGTAGACGTACAGCATCACCCGATGGGCCGCCGGAATCCGCGGAGCCACCGAAGTGCCCGCTGGCAGTACCAGGTCGTAGTAGTGCGGCTCGGTGCCGGGGCGCTGCACGGCGCCGTCGGCGGCGGTTTCACCATCGTCGAAGCGGCCGGCGATCACGGTCACGCCGACGCCTTGCGCGGTGGTCACGCGCGGCACGTCTTCGGGTTCGATGTCGCGGTAGCCGGCCGGGGCCAGCTTGTCCTTCGCCGGCAGGTTCAGCCACAGCTGGAAGCCACGCATGGCGCCTTCCACCTGCTCGGGCATCTCGCTGTGGATGATGCCGTGCGCGGCGGTCATCCACTGCACGCCGCCGGGCTTGAGCAGACCGGTGTTGCCCAGGTGGTCTTCGTGGCGCATGCGTCCTTCGAGCATGTAGGTCACGGTCTCGAAGCCGCGGTGCGGGTGCGCCGGGAAGCCGGCGATGTAGTCGTCGGGATTCTGCGTGTCGAACTGGTCGAGCATCAGGAACGGATCGAAGCGCTCGATGCCGGCGCCGCCGATCACGCGGGTCAGGCGCACGCCGGCGCCGTCGCTGGCCGGTTGGCCGATGTGCTGGTCGATCACGGTGCGTAAACGGGTCATGGAGGACCTCCTTGATCTGTGGATGGAGATCATCCTAATCCTGAATGATGGATGAATGGTTGCGAGTTTTTCAGCCTAACAATCGATTTATTCGATCATCAGGCTGAGAAGAAAACCGCTGCCCGAAGGCAGCGGTTCCGCTTCACTCCTGGATCTGCAGACGCCGGGCTTCGGTGTAGAAGTAGCGCAGCTTCTCGTACTCGAAGGGCGTGTTCATCTGCCCGTAGCGGAAGCCGTTGCTGTAGCGCTTGTCGATGATCTCCAGCACCGGCAGCTCCCAGTATTCGCGACTGAGGTCGGAGTAGTTGAGGTAGTTCACCTCGCGCGCGGCGACGAAGTCGGTGACCAGCCCGCCGGTGTCGCGCAGGTTGGAGGGGCCGAGGATCGGCAGCATCAGGTACGGGCCGTCCGGCACGCCCCAGTAGCCCAGGGTCTGGCCGAAGTCCTCGCTGACCTTGGGCAGGCCCATGGCGGTGGCAGGGTCCCACAGGCCGGCGATGCCGAAGACGGTGTTGAACAGCAGGCGTGCCGTGCTGTTCGCCGCGCGCTCGGGCTTGAGCTGGGCGACGCTGTTGAGCAGGGTCGGCACCTCGCCCAGGTTGCTGAAGAAGTTGCTCACGCCGGTGCGCACGAAGCGCGGGGTGACGTACTCGTAACCGTGCACCACGGGCAGGAACACCCACTCGTCGAAGCGGTAGTTGAAGTGGTAGATCCGGCGGTTCCAGGATTCCCAGGGGTCGTAGACATTCAGGGCGTCGAAGGTGGCGCGCTCGAACTCGCGCTGGTCCAGGCCTGGGTTGAACTTGAGGATGTCCAGCGGGTGCTTGAAGCCATCGGTGTCCGGCGCCATCTCGAAGGCGGTCGGGCCGGGTTTCTGCAGCGGCTGCGGGGTCTCGGCCCGGGCGAGGCCGCAGGCCAGCAGCAGGGCGAGCGTCAAGGAATAGCGAAGTGGCATGGAGTCAGTTCCCTGTCTGCACGGCTGCCAGGCCAGCGGCCGAGGCATCCTGTCCCTTGAAGAAACCCAGCATGTCCTGGGCATTCACGCGGTAGTTGAGGTTGCCGCAGTGGCCGCCGCGCGGGTAGAGCGTCAGGCGGTCGCCAAAGGTGCGGCGCAGGAAGCCGATGTCGCCCGGCCCGAGGATCACGTCGTCGGCGTTGTGCATCACGGCGATCTTCGGGCTGTCGCGCAGGTAGTCCTCGAGGGCGTACAGGCTGACCTGCTGCACCAGCTGCGGCAGGCTGCCGCCGTCGTATTTGGCGCGCCACAGCGGCATGAGCTGGTCGGTCATGTAGCACTCGAAGTCGCACTGCATGGCGCGCTTGAAGAAGGGCGTCAGGCTGGTGCCTTCGGTGATCGGGTACTTGGGCGGGGTGATCAGCCCGCGGCGGTTGATCAGGTCGGAGGTGAAGGCGATGTCGGCGGAGGAGAAGCGGAACACCGCGCCGATCAGCATGGCCATCTCCTCATTGGAGAGGTGCTGCCTGGACTGCTGCAGATCGAAGAGGAAGGCGTCGTTGAGGTCGACGTAGCCCTTCTGCTTGAAGTAGCGGGTCAGCTTGGCCAGCACCACCTGGTAGAAGGTATTGGTGTTGTTGATGCCCTTGACCTCGGTCTGCACCAGCTTGTCCAGGTTGCTCACCGAGGTGTAGAGGTTCACCGGCGGGTTGAGCAGCAGTACGCGCTTGAAGTTGAAGCTGCGGCGGGTCTCGTCGAGCTTGCTGACGAAGGCGGCGTGCAGGGCGCCGAGGCTGTAGCCGGTGAGGTAGTAGTCGCTGACCGGCAGGTCCGGGTGCTGCGCGCGCACGGCCTGCATGACGCGGTACAGGTCGTCGGCGTCGTCCGGCGTGTAGCCGGGCGTGGCGACGTGGGAGGCGCCGACCATGAAGTCCCAGCTGGTCGGCGAGGACAGCTGCACCACGTGATACCCGGCGCCGTAGAACAGGCGCTTGAGGTACTCCGGCGTGGTGCTGGAGTAATGGGCGCCGGTGCCGGCGATGATGAACACCAGCGGCGCCTCATGGTCCTGGCGGGCCAGGCGGTAGTGCAGCTTCTTCACCGGCCAGAAGTTGCTCGGCAGCTCGTATTCGCGTTCCGGACGCAACTTGAGTGCGTAGTCCGACTGGCGGATGTCGTCGTCCGTCGGCAGCTCCGGGCGCAGTTCCGGCGGAGTGGTGGCAATGGTCGCCTCGAACGGGTTGACCAGCGGGAAGCCGTAGTTGGCCTGGTCCACATCGCGGGCGGAAGCGGGCCCGGCGAGTCCCAGTGCGAGGCTGCCGATCAGGGCGGCGACGCGGCGTAGAAGTGTCATGGTTCGGAATCCTTTCAAGGGATGGCCAACTCTAGGGTGACCGCGCATTAAGACCAGCACATTTCCCACAAGTGCGATGCGCGTTTCAGCCCCTGCGTGCAAGGTCACGCAGGGCATCGCCGGTTAGACGATAGACGCTCCATTCGTCCTGCGGGCGAGCGCCCAGGCTGCGGTAGAAGCCGATAGCCGGCTCGTTCCAGTCCAGCACCGACCATTCCAGGCGGCCGCAGCCGCGCTCCACCGCCAGCCGCGCCAGTTCGGTGAGCAGCGCCTTGCCCAGCCCGGCGCCACGGGCGGCGGGACGCACGTAGAGGTCTTCGAGGTAGATGCCCGGCTGGCTCAGCCAGGTCGAGTAGTTGTGGAAGAACAGCGCAAAGCCTTCGGGCGCGCCATCCACTTCGCCGATCAGCACCTCGGCATAGGGACGCGGGCCGAACAGGTGCGCGTGCATGCGCTGGGCGTCGGCCTTCACTTCGTGGGCCAGCTTTTCGTAGTCGGCCAGTTCGCCGATCAGCTCGAGGATCAGCGGGATGTCGTCGGATGCGGCGGGGCGCAGGGTGACGCGGGACATGGGTATTCCTTGCAGGGCGGGATGGGCCGAGCATGCCCAAAGCTCCGTGCAGCTGGCAACAGGGCGTTTCAGTAGCGCTCCAGGCTTTCCAGCCAGACCAGCTCGCAGGCGCCGGCGCCGGTGTCCTCGCGGGTCAGAGAACTGACCCAGCGCCAGCCGTCGTCGCCTTCCACGCGCACCAGCTTGCCGGACAGGCGCACATGCTCCCCCGCGCTGACCTGGGCCAGAGTGCGCGCGACGCTGTCGTTCGCCGGGATCATGTGCATGTTGGCGGCATGGGTTTCCAGCTCGCGCCGGGGGATCGGCAACTGGTCGGCATGCCAGTAGAACCAGCGGTTGCCCTGGCTGATGCGGATATCGGCGAGCACGCGCGGGTCGTCCATCGGCCCCCAGCCCAGCGCGAGATCGGTGGGCGACAGCTCGGATTCGCGGCCCAGGCGGTAATCCTCGCGGCCCAGTACGCGCGCCTCGATGCTGAAATCCTGCAGCGGATAGATCCAGTAGCGCTGGACACGCAAGCCGCCATCGGACAAGACCTGGCTGTGCGATTGAGGCGCGTGGGGGCGCTCGGTCGGCCACAGCCACCAGAAGCTGGAAGCTGCGCAGACCAGCAGGAACAGGGTCGATCGCTTCATCGAAGGCTCCGTTGATGGGGCGAAGTCTAGGCTGCAACCGCTGCCCCTTGCATCGGCTCCGGCGCTGGTTATGCTGGGCACCGATTTCCCGCCTGCCCGGAGAAGTGGCGCCATGTCCCGTCGTTTGCCCGTGATCCTGCTGCTCGTCCTGGCGTGCTGGCTGGCTGCCAGCTACGGCCTGCGCTATGGGCTGATGGAGGATGGCCGCTGGGTCGGCCTGTGCGCCGACGAGGCCGCGCGCTGGGAGTGCGGCGTGCGCTCGCAACTGGGCTGGGCGATCCACTTCGGCGTGTTCGGCAAGCTGGCGCTGGGCCTTTCGTTGCTGGCCTTCTTCGTGCCGCGTCAGGCCGGCTGGTGGCTCGCGGCGCTGGCGATGCTGGTCACGCTGCCGGCGCTGGTGCTGTACAACGCCGGGCTCGCCGTTTTTGCGGTGGTATTGGCCGGGCTGCGCCTGGTGCGCGCGCCATCGCGCTGAGTCAGGCCTTTCGCGCCGACAGGCGTAAGCCTCGCCACAGCGCGCCCAGCAGCAGAAGACTCACTGCGGCCCATCCCAGCGCCTGAACGTTGCTCAATCCTTCCAGTGCCAACTGCGCGGGAATCCCTGCGGCGATGATCAGCGCCAGCAGCAGCGCTTCGCGACGCGGCGCGGCAACCGGCCGGCACAGGTAGACCAGCGCCGGGAACAGCAAGGCCGCGCTGGGGAAGCTGCGGTAGCGCGCATCGAAGACCATGCCCAGCATCAGCACCGCGCCGGCGAATCCGGCCGCCGCCAGCCACAGGCCGGCGCGGCGTTGCAGCCAATCGAACGCCTGGCTCCGCCAACCCGCGCGGGCCGACAGCGCGAGGCTGATGTGCAGCAGCACCAGCAGGTTGAGCCCGACCAGTGCTGCCGCCCAGAGCCATTCGCCCCAGAAGCGGCTGGTGATCACCGACAACTCCAGCCACAGGCCGATGCAGCCGCCACCCAGTGCGCCGGCCAAAGGCAGCAGCAAAGCACTGCGCGAAGACGCGGGGCGGCCGCCCACCAGCAGGGAGCCCAGCAGGATCACGCCGGAAAGTGCCAGCCACAGCGGCCAGCCCGGCAGGTTGCTGACCGGCCCGGCGAGCACGCCTTTTTCTTCGCGGTCGGCGCTGAACAGGCCCCAGTAGCCGCCGACCGCACCTTCGCTCTGGCGCTTCCAGGGCTGGTCGAAGGCTTCGATCAGGTTGTAGTGCCAGCCTTTGTCTTCGGCCATGTGCACGAAGCCGCGGATGAAGCGCGCCTCGTTGACCCGGCTGGGCAGGGCGGTCTCGCGCTGGCGGCCTTCGCTGGGCCAGCCGGTTTCGCCGATGAAGATGTCCTTGGGCGCGAACTCGCGGCCGAAGTCCTCGCGTATCTTCGCCACGTGGGCAAGGGCGTCGTCGATGCCGCGCGGGTTGTCTTCCCAGTAGGGCAGCAGGTGGATGGTGATGAAGTCCACCGCCGGGGCGATTTCCGGATGCTGGTGCCAGAACTCCCAGACGTCGGCGTAGGTGACCGGTTGGCGCACCTGGGCCTTTACCTTGTGGATAAGTCCGGCCAGGTAGCGCCCGGTGACCTCCTTGCGCAGCAGGGTCTCGTTGCCGACTATCACCGACTGCACCACGTCCGGGTTGGCGTTGGCGGCCTTGATCAGCGCGTCGACCTCGCGCTCGGTGTCCAGCGGATTGGCATTGACCCAGGCGCCCAGCATCAGTTTCAGGCCGTGCTTGCGGGCCAGCGCCGGAATGCCTTCCAGGCCGGTCATGGAATAGGTGCGCACGCAGTCGAAACGCGTCGCCAGCAGGGCGAGGTCGGCATCCATCTGCTCCGTGCGCAGGACGAAGGGCTGGTCGAATGGCGACTGGTCCTTGGCGAACGGGCTGTAGGACGCGCATTGCAGCTTGTGCGTGGGGGTTGCCGCGTCCGGCAGGATCACCGGCTTGCCCAGGCCGTACCAGAGCCCGCAGAGGGCGATCACGGCAAGCAGCAGGGCGGAGCAATAGCGGAGGAGCGGAAAGCGCGGGGACTGTGGCATGTGGGCACGCGAACCGGGGCGAGGCGCGCATCTTAGCAATGCCGCCGGCCGCCGTCAGTGCCCGCGCGGGTACTCACGCGTGGCGGTGAATCCAGTTGTGCGTCGGCTGCGCGGAGTTGCCTTCCAGGCGCTTCCAGAACTTCTCGTGGAAGTGGAAGCCCACCGCATTGCACAGCGGCTCCACCACCGCCACCAGGCCGCCCACGGTGATGTTGCCGGTCAGCGCGTAGGCGACGCCGAAGGCAATCATGAAGTGCATCAGGGTGAAGGTGACGGTCTTGAGCATCGTGGCAATCCTCCAGTCGAGAATGATTCTCCGTTGCTGGAAGACTACTGCGGGCATGCCTCGCCGGGTAATCGAGCCTGTGTATGGAGGCGATAGGCCGGCACTGCCGTCGTGGATGGAAAGGCGCGGTCGTGGATGGACGGGTTCTGTCGCGGATCGGACCGTTTGGCGTCGCTCTCAGAGCAGTTCGCCAGCAGCGGGCGCCGATCATGAGGGGGCGGCCAAGACCGCGAAATGCGCCGGGTTCGCCCAGGCGCGCCGATAAAATCACGGGGAGAAAACCATGCGAATGATGCGACGCCTGTTGGGCCTGGGCGCAGGTCTGGTGCTGTCGGCGGCGGCCGGGCTGGCCGGAGCGGCGGCCAAGCCGGAAATCACCATCGGGTACGTGGACGGCTGGTCGGACAGCGTGGCGACCACCCACGTCGCCGCCGAGATCATGCGCGAGAAGCTCGGCTACCAGGTCAAGCTGATGCCGGTCGCCGCCGGGATCATGTGGCAGGGCGTGGCGCGCGGCAAGCTCGACGCCATGCTCTCGGCCTGGCTGCCGGTGACCCACGGCGCCTACTACGACAAGATGAAGGACAAGGTGGTCAACCTGGGCGTGAACTACCCGGGCGCGAAGATCGGCCTGATCGTTCCGGAATACGTGAAAGCCAACAGCATCGCTGACCTGCAGGCGCAGAAGGCCGACTTCGATGGCCGCATCGTCGGCATCGATGCCGGCGCCGGTGTGATGCTCAAGACCGACCAGGCGATCAAGGATTACGGCCTGGACTACAAACTGGTGGCCAGTTCCGGCAGTGGCATGATCGCCGAGCTGACCCGCGCGGAGAACGACAAGAAGGCCATCGCCGTCACCGGCTGGATCCCGCACTGGATGTTCGCCAAGTGGAAGCTGAAGTTCCTCGAGGACCCGAAGAAGGTCTACGGCGAAGAGGAGCATGTCGACAGCGTCGCCAACCCGGCGCTGGAGAAGAAGGCGCCGGAAGTCTGGGCCTTCCTGAAGAAATTCCAATGGAAGGACGGCCAGGAAATCGGCGAAGTCATGCTCGCCGTGCAGAACGGCGAGAAGCCGGAAGTGGCCGCCAAGAAGTGGGTCGAGGCGCACCCCGATCGCGTGAAAGAGTGGCTGTGATCGCCTGGATCGCACCCTAGCCAGAGACGGAAAAATCCCCCGCGAAGCACTGCATTCGCGGGGGATTTTTTTATGCCGAAGCGTCTATTCCGGGCTTGTTCGCAATAGCTGTCATAACGCTACGACTAAAGTCGTCTGGAGAGCTTGCAGCGCTCAAATAAATTAGGGATCGACGACATCCGCGTCATCCCCGCTGTGAGGACAAGAACAAAATGAACGACAGCATCTACCAGCGGATTGATACCAATCCGCGCTTCAAAGAGCTGGTGGCCAAGCGCGAGCGATTCGCCTGGCTGCTCTCCCTGATCATGTTGGGCCTTTACGTGGTCTTCATCCTGCTCATCGCCTTCCAGCCGCAGCTGCTCGGCGCGAAGATCAGTGCCGATTCGTCCGTCACCTGGGGCATCCCCATGGGCGTCGGGCTGATCCTTTCGGCCTTCGTGCTCACCGGCATCTACGTGCGCCGGGCGAACGGTGAATTCGACCGCCTGAACCAGGAAATCCTCAAGGAGGCCCAGCAATGAAAGGCCGAATTTCTGCGGCCCTAGCTCTGGCCGCGTTCGCTCCTGCTCTCTGGGCTGACGCCCTCACCGGCGAGGTGCAGCGCCAGCCGCTGAACGTCTCCGCCATCGTCATGTTCGTCGCCTTCGTCGGCCTGACCCTGTGCATCACCTACTGGGCCTCCAAGCGCAGCAAATCCGCCGCTGACTTCTACACCGCCGGCGGCAGCATCACCGGCTTCCAGAACGGCCTGGCGATTGCCGGCGACTACATGTCCGCCGCGTCCTTCCTCGGCATTTCCGCACTGGTGTTCACCTCCGGCTACGATGGCCTGATCTACTCCATCGGCTTCCTCGTCGGCTGGCCGATCATCCTCTTCCTGATCGCCGAACGCCTGCGCAACCTGGGCAAGTACACCTTCGCCGACGTGGCGTCCTACCGCCTCAAGCAGAAGGACATCCGCACCCTGTCCGCCTGCGGTTCGCTGGTGGTCGTGGCTTTCTACCTGATCGCGCAGATGGTCGGCGCCGGCAAGCTGATCGAGCTGCTGTTCGGCCTGAACTACCACGTCGCGGTCGTGCTGGTCGGCATCCTGATGGTGCTCTACGTGCTGTTCGGCGGCATGCTCGCCACCACCTGGGTCCAGATCATCAAGGCCGTGCTGCTGCTCTCGGGCGCCACCTTCATGGCGATCATGGTGCTCAAGCACGTCAACTTCGACATCAGCACCCTGTTCTCCGAAGCCATCAAGGTCCATCCCAAGGGCGAGTCCATCATGAGCCCCGGCGGCCTGGTGAAGGACCCGATCTCCGCGTTCTCCCTGGGCTTCGCGCTGATGTTCGGCACCGCCGGACTGCCGCACATCCTGATGCGCTTCTTCACCGTCAGTGATGCCAAGGAAGCCCGCAAGTCGGTGTTCTTCGCCACCGGCTTCATCGGTTACTTCTACATCCTGACCTTCATCATCGGCTTCGGCGCGATCCTGCTGGTGAGCACCAACCCGGACTTCAAGGACGCCACCGGCGCCCTGCTGGGCGGCAACAACATGGCGGCCGTGCACCTGGCCGACGCCGTGGGCGGCAGCCTGTTCCTGGGCTTCATCTCCGCCGTGGCCTTCGCCACCATCCTCGCGGTGGTTGCCGGCCTGACCCTGGCCGGCGCCTCGGCCGTGTCCCACGACCTGTACGCCAGCGTGCTGAAGGGCGGCAAGGCCAACGAGAAGGATGAGCTGCGCGTCTCGAAGATCACCACCGTGTGCCTGGGCGTGGTCGCGATCATCCTCGGCATCCTGTTCGAGAAGCAGAACATCGCCTTCATGGTCGGCCTGGCCTTCTCCATCGCCGCCAGCTGCAACTTCCCGGTGCTGCTGCTCTCGATGTACTGGAAGAAGCTGACCACCCGCGGCGCCAAGATCGGCGGCTGGATGGGCCTGATCACCGCGGTGGTGCTGATGATCCTCGGCCCGACCATCTGGGTGCAGATCCTCGGTCACGAGAAGCCCATCTATCCGTTCGAATACCCGGCGCTGTTCTCCATGGCCGTGGCTTTCATCGGTATCTGGTTCTTCTCCATCACCGACAAGTCGACCGCTGCCGACGAAGAGCGCGCGCGCTTCTTCCCGCAGTTCATCCGCTCGCAGACCGGCCTGGGTGCCAGTGGTGCCGTCGCCCACTGATAGCCTGAGCCAGCCTGCCGGGGGGGGGGGGGGGGGGGGGGGGCCCCCCCCCCCCCCCGGGGGGGGGGGGGGGGGGGGGGGGGGGGGTGGGTGGGGATGAGAGGGAGGGCCCCCACCCCCCCCCCCC
>NZ_JBGLYK010000141.1:0-15403 GCF_047304025.1 Pseudomonas sp. Pseusp97
GCAACCAGCGCGGGTGCGCGAGGCGCGCAGCCGGGTCCTTGTCGACTTCGGCCAGCAGGATTTCGCTTTCGCGCTGGCCGCCGGGCAGTTGCAGGCGGGTCAGCAGCAGCGCGCCTTCACCGCAGGCAACCAGCAGGCCGTCGCGGCTGGCGTCGAGAATCCTGCCGGGCTCACCCTCGCCTTGTGCCGGCTTGGCGCCGAGGACCTTCAGCGCGGCTTCGCCAAGAGTGGTGTGGCACACCGGCCAGGGCGTGAAGGCGCGGATGCGGCGCTCCAGCTCGGCGGCCGGGTGCGACCAGTCGATGCGCGCCTCTTCCTTGTTCAGCTTGTGCGCGTAGGTGGCCAGGGTGTCGTCCTGCACCTCGCCCTTGAGCGTGCCGGCGGCCAGGCCGGCGATGGCCTCGACCACGGCTTTGGGGCCCAACTCGGCCAGGCGGTCGTGCAGGCTGCCGCCGGTGTCTTCAGCGGAAATCGGCGTGCTGACCTTGAGCAGCATCGGCCCGGTGTCCAGGCCCGCTTCCATCTGCATCACGGTCACGCCGCTCTGCGCATCGCCGGCTTCCACCGCGCGCTGGATCGGCGCGGCAGCAGGGAGGCGTGGCTGTTGATGCAGCCCAGGCGCGGGATATCCAGCACCACCTGCGGCAGGATCAGCCCGTAGGCCACCACCACCATCAGGTCCGGCTTCAGCGCGGCCAGCTCGGTCTGGGCGGCGGGATCGCGCAGGGTCGGCGGCTGCAGCACCGGCAGGCCGTTCTCCAGGGCGAGCTGCTTGACCGGGCTGGGCATCAGCTTCTGGCCGCGGCCGGCCGGGCGGTCCGGCTGGGTGTAGACGGCGACGATCTCGTGGGGAGTATCGAGCAGGGCCTTGAGGTGTTCGGCGGCGAATTCCGGGGTGCCGGCGAAGACGATGCGCAGTGCTTGGCTCATATCGGGCTCACAAAAAAACAAAAGGCTTGCCGGGGCAAGCCTTTGGGGATGGGGTCACGCCTGTTGCCGGTGCTGCTTTTCCAGCTTCTTGCGGATGCGGTCGCGCTTGAGGTTGGACAGGTAGTCGACGAACAGCTTGCCGTTCAGGTGATCGCACTCGTGCTGGATGCACACGGCGAGCAGGCCCTCGGCCACTTCCTCGAACGGGTTGCCATCGCGGTCCTGGGCCTTGATCCGCACTTTCTGCGGACGGTCTACATTTTCGTAGAAGCCGGGCACCGACAGGCAGCCTTCCTGGTACTGGTCCATTTCCTCGGTGAGGTATTCGAACTCCGGGTTGATGTAGACACGGGGTTCGGATTTGTCCTCGGACAGGTCCATCACCACGACGCGCTTGTGCACGTTGATCTGCGTTGCCGCAAGTCCGATGCCCGGCGCCTCGTACATGGTCTCGAACATGTCGTCGATCAGCGTGCGCAGGGCGTCATCGAAGACCGTGACCGGCTTGGCGATGGTCCGCAGGCGCGGATCGGGGAATTCGAGAATGTTCAGAATGGCCATATACGTTTGTGATGCACTTGTGGAATAAAGTCAAAATCGGCTGCTAATATGCTGAGCAGCATCGAAAAACGCTGGAAAGCGCGGTAGGGGCGGCTTCCAGGCGTTTCATGTGTACACATAATAAAGGGATTCACCGCATGAGGAAAACACTACTCGCCCTGCTGCTGCTCGCGGCAGGCGGGGTGGCGCAGGCTGCCGTGCAGCTCAAGGAAGGCCATCCGGATCGCTATACCGTAGTGAAGGGCGACACCCTCTGGGACATCTCCGGCAAGTTCCTCAGCAAGCCGTGGAAGTGGCCGGAAATCTGGCAGGTGAATCCGCAGATTCAGAACCCGCACCTGATCTATCCGGGTGACGAGCTGAGCCTTGTGTACATCGACGGCCAGCCGCGCCTGACGCTCAATCGCGGCGCGTCGCGCGGGACCATCAAGCTGTCGCCGCGGGTGCGCAGCACCCCGATCGCCGAGGCGATCCCGACCATTCCGCTGGACAAGATCAACGCCTTCCTGCTTTCCAACCGCATCGTCGACAACGCCGAGGTCTTCTCCGACGCGCCCTACGTGGTGGCGGGCGACCAGGAAAGCGTGATCAGCGGTGCTGGCGACCGCGCCTACGCCCGCGGTGCTTCGCTGTCCGAAGAGAACAGTTATGGCATCTTCCGCCAGGCCAAGGTCTACACCGACCCGGAAACCAACGAAGTGCTGGGTATCGATGCCATGGACGTCGGCGGCGCCAACGTCACCGCGAAGGAAGGCGACGTCGCCACCCTTAGCCTGACCCGCACCACCCAGGAAGTTCGCCCGGGCGACCGCCTGTTCCCCACCGAGGAACGCGCCATCACCTCGACCTTCATGCCCAGCGAGCCGGCTTCGCCGATCAAGGGCACCATCATCGACGTACCGCGCGGCGTGACGCAGATCGGCAAGTACGACGTGGTGACCATCGACAAGGGCACCCACGACGGCCTGGCCGAAGGCAACGTGCTGGCGATCTACAAGCTGGGCGAAACCGTACGTGATCGCGTCACCGATGAAATGGTGAAGATCCCGGACGAGCGCTCGGGCCTGGTGATGATCTTCCGCACCTACAATCGCCTGAGCTACGGCCTGGTGCTGACCGCCACCCGCTCGCTGGAAGTCAACGACCGCGTCCTGAATCCCTGACAGGCGCCCGAGTCGAAGAAAACCCCGCTTCAGCGGGGTTTTTTGTGGGCGCAATCCGGAAGGGTCCGACAGCGGGGGCGGCGGTCGGCGCGGCATAGTCCGGCCGACTTCCCTACGCCAAGGACTGCGCCATGCCCCACGACCCGACTCTTTCCCCAGCCGAACTCGAAGCGCGGCTGCGCCTGCATGGCCTGCCCGAACTGGGTCCGAGGCGCTTTCGTCGCTTGCTGGAGGCCTTCGGCTCGGCCTCGGCCGCCCTCAGCGCGCCGGCAGCGGCCTGGCGATCTCTGGGATTGCCCGCCAGTTGCGCGCAGCCGCGCCGCGATGCCGCCATCCGCGAACAGGCAGCCGAAGCGATGCGCTGGCTGGAATCCCCCGAACACCATCTGCTGATGTGGGACGCGCCGGAGTATCCCGCGCTGCTGGCGGAACTGGTGGATGCCCCGCCACTGCTGTTCGTGGCGGGGGAGCCGGGCCTGCTGGAGCGCCCGCAACTGGCGATGGTCGGCAGCCGGCGGGCCAGCAAACCGGGCCTGGATACGGCGCGGGCCTTCGCCCGCAGCCTGGCCGGCGGCGGCTTCGTGATCACCAGCGGGCTGGCGCTGGGCATCGACGGTGCGGCCCATGAAGGTGCGCTGGAGGCCGGCGGCAAGACCGTCGCCGTGCTGGGTACGGGCCTGGAGCAGCTCTACCCGCGTCGTCACCTCGGGCTGGCGCAGCGCATAGTCGAGCAGGGCGGCGCGGTGATCTCCGAGCTGCCGCTGAACTGCGCGCCGCAGGCCTCGAACTTCCCCCGGCGCAACCGGATCATCAGCGGCCTCTCCCTGGGCACGCTGGTGGTGGAGGCCAGCCCGTCCAGCGGATCGCTGATCACGGCGCGGCTGGCGGCGGAACAGGGGCGCGAGGTCTATGCCATCCCCGGCTCGATCCACCACCCCGGCGCGCGCGGCTGCCATGAGCTGATCCGCCAGGGCGCGACGCTGGTGGAAACCGTCGAGCACATCCTCGAAGGCCTGCAGGGCTGGACGCGCAGCGTGCCCGCCGTCGAGGCGCCCTCATCGTTTCCCTCTCACCCGCTGGTCGACCTGCTTCGTGCGGCGCCGCAGAGCAGCGAGCAACTGGCGCTGCGCAGCGGCCTGGAGCTGCCCCAGGTGCTGGCGCAACTCACCGAACTGGAGCTGGATGGGCGGGTAGCCTGCGAGGCCGGCGTCTGGGTGCATCGCGCCCCCTGAGCACGTAAACTGCCGCGCATCGCAGATCCGAGGAGTTTTTCGATGTACAGCAACTGGCGTACCCAGCGCATGGCCCAGGTCGTGCGCGACGGCGGTGTGATCGCCTACCCGACCGAAGCCGTCTGGGGCCTGGGCTGCGACCCGTGGAGCGCCGACGCCGTGTACCGCCTGCTGGCAATCAAGGCGCGCCCGGTGGAGAAGGGCATGATCGTGGTGGCCGGCGATATCCGCCAGTTCGACTTCCTCCTCGAGGACCTGCCCGAAGCCTGGCAGGACAAGCTCGCCGCCAGCTGGCCCGGCCCCAACACCTGGCTGGTGCCGCACCAGGGTCGCCTGCCCGAGTGGGTGACCGGCGAGCATGACACCGTCGCCCTGCGCGTCACCGATCACCCGCTGGTGCGCGAGCTGTGCCGCTTCACCGGCCCGCTGATCTCCACCTCCGCCAACCCCGCCGGCCGTCCGCCCGCGCGCAGCCGTCTGCGCGTCGAGCAGTACTTCCGGGGCGAGCTGGATGGCGTGCTCGGTGGCGCCCTGGGCGGGCGGCGCAATCCGAGCCTGATCCGCGATTTGCGTACCGGCGAAACCGTTCGCCCGTCCTGACCCCGTAGGAGCGGATCTTATCCGCGAAACCGGCCGACAGGCCGGCGGTGGTTGGTTGCACCGCTATCGCGGTGATCGCGGAGAAGCTCCGCTCCTACGAAAGCAATTCCCGGCTTCTGTCGCCCGCACGGCAAACGGTTGTGCCGTACGCAGTTGTAGGCGCAACTGTCTTCTTCTGGGGCTCCGTGCCTGGGTTTTCCCTCTCCCCCGCTCTGGCTGCGCGCCCCGCTCCGAAGAGAGAGGGAGCTGTCCGTGCCGGCTGATACTTCGGCTTCATTCCGCACCAAACGGTCCCCTCTCCCTTCAGGGAGAGGGTCAGGGAGAGGGCATGCCCTGGCGCGATATTTCAGGTAGGAGCGGACTTCGTCCGCGACCAATTGCCGATGGCTCCGAGCTGGGCGGTGGGACATCGCGGACAGAGTCCGCTCCTACGACAGGGCCCGGCGCTGGGCGGTTCGCGAGCAAGCTCGCTCCTACAGGGCGCCTGTCCGTGCGGCAGGCGTGCTTTTCGTAGGAGCGAGCTTGCTCGCGAACGCTCTTGCCCTGATCAGGGCAGCAGAATGGTCGACCCGGTGGTGCGCCGCGCTGCCAGCTCGGTCTGCGCCTTGGCCGCCTCGGCCAGGGCGAAGCGCTGGTTGATCTCCACCTTCACCTTGCCGCTGGTGATCATGCCGAACAGGTCGTCGGCCATGGCCTGCAGACGTTCCGGCGTGCTGGCGTAGCCGAACAGCGTCGGCCGGGTGACGTAGAGCGAGCCCTTCTGCGAAAGGATGCCCAGGTTCACCCCGTCCACCGGACCCGAGGCGTTGCCGAAACTCACCACCAGGCCGCGCTGGGCGGTGCAGTCCAGCGAGGTCAGCCAGGTGTCCTTGCCCACCGAGTCGTAGACCACCGGGCACTTCCTGCTATCGGTCAGCGCCAGTACGCGCTCGACCACGTTCTCGTGGCTGTAGTCGATGGTTTCCCAGGCGCCATGGGATTTCGCCAGCGCTGCCTTGGCGGCCGAACTGACGGTGCCGATCAGGTGCGCGCCGATGGCCTTGGCCCACTGGCAGGCGATCAGCCCGACGCCGCCGGCCGCCGCGTGCCAGAGGATGGTCTGGCCCGGCTGCACGTTGTAGGTCTGGCGCAGCAGGTACTGCACGGTCAGGCCCTTGAGCATGACCGCGGCGGCCTGCTCGAAGGTGATCGCGTCCGGCAGCTTCACCACGCTGGCGGCCGGCAGCACGTGCTGCTCGCTGTAGGCGCCGAGCGGGCCGGTGGCGTAGCCGACGCGGTCGCCGACCTTCACGTTGGTCACCGCGCTGCCCACTGCTTCCACCTCGCCGGCGCCTTCGGTGCCGACGCCGGAGGGCAGGCTCGGCGCGGGATACAGGCCGCTGCGGTAGTAGGTGTCGATGAAGTTCAGGCCGATGGCGCGGTTGCGCACCCGCACCTCGTTCGGGCCGGGCTCGGCCGGGGTGTAGTCGACGATCTCGAGGACTTCCGGGCCGCCGGTCTTGGCGAATTGAACACGCTTGGCCATGTCGCTCTCCTGATGGCGCGAGGCGCTGCCTCGCCGGGGAAAAGACTTTCATCCAAGCCGCCGGCATGACGGCCGTCAAGACCAGCTTTGCCGGTGGCGATGGTATGCTTGCGCCGGTTTTCGTACCTGAACCCCGCTCCGGCCCGCGCCATGCGTGGCTTTCCCGCTCCAAGGTGATTTTCGTGACCGACCGCATCGAGGCCGTGAAGGCCTACCTGCTCGACCTGCAAGACCGCATCTGCGCCGCACTCGAAGCCGAGGACGGCAGCGCTCGTTTCGTCGAGGACGCCTGGCAACGCCCCGCGGGCGGCGGCGGTCGGACGCGGGTGATCGGCGACGGCGCGCTGATCGAGAAGGGCGGCGTGAACTTCTCCCACGTGTTCGGCGCCGGCCTGCCGCCGAGCGCCAGCGCGCACCGCCCGGAACTGGCCGGGCGCGGCTTCCAGGCGCTGGGCGTGTCGCTGGTGATCCACCCGACCAACCCGCACGTGCCGACCTCCCATGCCAACGTGCGCTTCTTCATCGCCGAGAAGGAAGGCGAGGAAGCCGTCTGGTGGTTCGGCGGCGGCTTCGACCTGACGCCCTACTACGCCCACGAGGAAGACTGCGTGCTCTGGCACCAGGTCGCCCGCGACGCGTGCGCTCCCTTCGGCGAAGACGTCTACCCGCGCTACAAGGAGTGGTGCGACCGCTACTTCCACATCAAGCACCGCAACGAGCCGCGCGGTGTCGGCGGCCTGTTCTTCGACGACCTGAACCAGTGGGACTTCGACACCAGCTTCGCCTTCCTGCGTGCCATCGGCGATGCCTACATCGACGCCTACCTGCCCATCGTGCGCAAGCGCAAGGACACCCCGTACACCGAGCAGCAGCGCGAGTTCCAGGCCTTCCGCCGGGGCCGCTATGTCGAGTTCAACCTGGTCTACGACCGCGGCACCCTGTTCGGCCTGCAGTCGGGCGGGCGCACCGAGTCGATCCTCATGTCGCTGCCGCCGCAGGTGCGCTGGGGCTACGACTGGAAACCGGAACCGGGCAGCGAGGAAGCGCGCCTGACGGAGTACTTCCTCACCGATCGGGACTGGTTGGCGCAGGCCTGACGTTGCCAATCTCGGGCGGTTCGCGAGCAAGCTCGCTCCTACAAGGGCAGCGCCGGCGCCGCCTGTAGGAGCGAGCTTGCTCGCGAACATGGCTTGGCACCCATCTTGAAAAGTCGCACTCTCTGCGCCTTCTTGTTCTTCACGCTTCAGGATTCTGAATGGACCGCTACTGCGTCTTCGGCAACCCCATCGGCCACAGCAAGTCGCCGCAGATCCATCGTCTGTTCGCCGAGCAGACCGGCCAGGCGCTGAGCTATGACGCACGGCTGGCACCGCTGGACGACTTTGCCGGGAGCGCCCGCGAATTCTTCGAGCAGGGGCTGGGCGGCAACGTCACCGTGCCGTTCAAGGAAGACGCCTACCGCCTGGCCAGCGAGCTGAGCGAACGTGCGCGCCGGGCCGGTGCGGTGAACACGCTGAAGAAGCTCGAAGGCGGCGGCCTGCTGGGCGACAACACCGACGGCGCCGGGCTGACCCGCGACCTCACGGTGAACCACGGCGTCGTCCTGAACGGTGCGCGCATCCTCGTGCTGGGCGCCGGTGGTGCCGTGCGCGGCATCCTCGAACCCTTCCTCGGCCAGCAGCCGGCCTGCATCGTCATTGCCAACCGCACGGCGGCCAAGGCCGAGCAACTGGCGCAGGAGTTCAAGGACCTCGGGCCGGTGAGTGGCTGCGGCTTCGACCTGTGCGCCGAGCCCTTCGATCTGATCGTCAACGGCACCTCGGCCTCGCTGGCCGGCGAGCTGCCGCCCATCGACCCCGCGCTGATCCAGCCGGGGCATACCGTCTGCTACGACATGATGTACGGCAAGGATGTCACCGCGTTCAACCGCTGGGCTGCCGAACACGGTGCGGCGCGCTGCATCGACGGGCTGGGCATGCTGGTCGAGCAGGCGGCGGAAGCCTTCCTGCTGTGGCGCGGTGTGCGACCGGATTCGGCGCCGGTGCTGCACGAGTTGCGCCGCCAGCTCCAGGCGTGATTTCGGGTGGGCCTTTGTAGGAGCGAGCTTGCTCGCGAACGGAATTCCTGGCGGCTCAGGTGCCAAGCGGTTCGCGAGCAAGCTCGCTCCCACAGGTAAGGGTTCACACCGGCGTTGGGCCGTAGGAGCGGACCTTGTCCGCGAAATCCCGACCGGCGCGTCCGGAACGACCCGGCATGAATCTGCCCCCTTCGCGGACAAGGTCCGCTCCTACGAAGGCCTTCACCTGCGTCTCTGGTGCGTGGCGGGTGATCAGTCTTCCACCTGTAACGCCCCACCCTTCCCCATCTGCTTCTCCAGCTCCGCGCGCACCCGAGGCCGGGCGTTGCGCAACACCAGGCGGCGGCCTTCGCTGGCGAGGCGGCGGGCTTCCTGCTGGAGCATCTGCGCGCCGGCGAAGTCGATGAAGTTCACGTGGTGGGCGTCCAGTACCAGTCGCTCTCCCCGGCTGTGTCGCATCAGTTTCTGCAGGTAATCGCAGGCGCCGAAGAAGATCGAGCCTTCGATGCGCAGCACTTCCTCGTCTTCCTTCGCCCACTGCTGCACGCGTGGTTGCGAGGTGCGCTTGAGGTAGAAGAACAGCGAGGCCAGCACCCCTGCGTAGATGGCGTTCTGCAGCGGCAGCAGCAAGGTGGCGGCGAAGGTCAGCAGCATCACCAGGGATTCCGCACGGCTGCCTCGCCACAGTGCGCGCAGGGCCGGGCGGTCGATCAGGTTCCAGCAGATCAGCAGGATGCCGGCGGCCATGGCCGGCACTGGGATGTGGGTGATCAAACCGGCGCCGGCCACCGCCAGCAATGCCACCCACAGCGCGGAGAAAACCCCGGCCAGCGGCGTACGCGCGCCGGCATCCTGGTTCAGCCCGGAGCGGGTGAAGGAGCCGGCGGACAGCGTGCCGGACAGCCACGGCCCGATCAGGTTGGACAGCCCCTGCGCGCGTACCTCCTGGTTGGCATCCAGCGCCTGGTGCGAACGAGCGGCCAGCGCGCGGGCAATCGACAGGCTGGTGACCAGCCCGAGCATGCCGCAGGCGACAGCGGCGGGAAGCAGCTCGGCGACGGCGGCCAGATCGAATGACAACGGGCTCAGCGGCGGCAGCGCGCTTTGGAAGGCGGCCACCCTCGCGACCCCGGCAAAGGTCGCCGGCATTGCCCAGACCAGCGCGCTAGCGCCGAACAGGCCGACCAGCAACGCCGGCCCGCGTCGCCACAGGCGCTTCACGATCAGGCTCAGTGCCAGGCCGAACAGTCCCACCAGCAGCGAAGGCCCATGGACCTGCGGCAACTTCCACCAGAGCGCGGCGGCGCTGGTCAGCGCCGTACCCTGCCCGTTGGCGCTGATGCCGAGCAGGTAGGGCAACTGGCCGATCACGATCACCAGCGCGGCGCCGCAGGTGAAGCCGAGCAGCACCGAGTGCGAGACGAAGTTCACCAGCACGCCGAAGCGCAGCATGCCCAGCAGCCATTGGAACAGCCCGGCGAGAAAGGTCAGCAGCAGCGCGTACTGGATGAACTGCGCGCTGCCCGGCGGCGCCAGCGGGGCGATGGCGGTGAACAGCACCACCGAGATCGCCGCCGTCGGTCCGCCGACCATGTGCCTGGACGAACCCCACAGGCAGGCGATCAGCACCGGCAGCATCGCCGCGTAGAGCCCGTATTCCGCCGGCAACCCGGCAATCAGCGCGTAGGCCATCGACTGAGGCAGGGCCAGCACCGCCCCGGAAAGGCCCACGCCCAGGTCGCGGCGCACATCGCGCCGCGTGACCTGAGGCAGCCAGGCGAGGAACGGCAGCAGGCGGACCAGGCGTTCCATCGGCGGCCTACAGCTTGGCCTTCACGGCAGCCAGCGCGTCGCCGCCGTCGCGGGTCTTCACGCCTTGCAGCCAGGTGTCGAGGCTCTGCGGGTTGGCCTTGATCCAGGCTTTCACCGCGTCGGGGTTCTTCACGTTCTTCTCCAGCACCTCGGCCATGATGGCGTTCTCCATCTTCAGTTCGAAGGACAGGTTGGCCAGCAGCTTGCCGCTGTTCGGGCATTGCTCGGCGTAGCCGTTGCGGGTCACCGTGAACACGCTGCCGGTGCTGCCGAAGTACTTCTCGCCGCCGGTCAGGTACTTCATGTCGAGCTTCACGTTCATCGGGTGCGGCGTCCAGCCGAGGAACACCACCCAGCGTTCGCGCTTCACCGCGCGGCCGACCTCGGCGAGCATCGCCTGTTCGCTGGATTCCACCAGCTTCCAGTCGCCCAGACCGAATTCGTCGCCCGTGATCATCTTCTGGATCGACTGGTTGGCCGGCGCGCCGGAGCCGATGCCGAAGACCTTCCGATTGAACTGCTCGGCATGCTTGTCGAGGTCGGCGAAGGTCTTCACCCCGGCGTTCCACACGTAGGTCGGCACGGCCAGGGTGAACTCGGTGCCCTGCAGGTTCTTCGCCAGCTGGGTGACCTGCTTGCTGGCGATGAACTGGTCATAAAAACCCTGCTGCGCCGGCATCCAGTTGCCGAGGAAGGCATCCACCTGACCATCGCGCAGGCCGCCATAGGTGATGGGAACCGACAGGGTGTCGATCTTCACCTTGTAGCCCAGGCCTTCGAGGAGGAAGGCGGCGATGCCGTTGGTCACGGCGATATCGGTCCAGCCCGGATCGGCCAGCTTCACCGTACTGCAGGCTTCATCCTCGGCCCGGGCCAGCGGGCCGCCCAGCGCGAGCGCGCCGGCCAGCAACAGCGTTGATGCGGTTCGTACGGTGTTGTTCATGCTCCCATCCCCTTCGGCTTTGTGGTTGTTATTTCGGTTGCGGATAGCGGGCGCGGCGCTCCAGATCGTCGAGGTCGATGTGGTTGCGCATGTACTGCTGGCCGGCGTCGACCATCGGCTGGTGGTCCCAGCTTTTCAGCGTTCCACGGGTCAGCGCGTCGGCCACCAGGCGGCGACGGCGCTGGCTGGCCAGCACGCGTTCGGTAATGGCGGATACGTCCCAGCGTGCGCGGGCTTCGCCCAGCAGGTCGCGTACCAGGTTGGCGTGGGCGGGCGAATCCATGAGGTTCTGCAGCTCGCGCGGGTCGTTGGCGACGTTGAACAGCAGGCACGGGTCCTGCTCGGAATAGATGAACTTGAAGTCGCCGCGACGGATCATCATCAGCGGGCTGACGGTGCCTTCGGCGGTGTATTCGCCGATCACCTCGTCATGCCCGCCAGTGCCTTGCAGGTGCGGCAACAGCGAGCGGCCATCTAGGTGCAGGCCTGGTTCGACGGCGCCTCCGGCCAGCTCCACGAGCGTCGGCAGCAGGTCGACGGTGGACACCGACTGGCTGACCCGATGCGCGGCGAAACGCCTGGGCGCGTGCACCAGCAGCGGCACGCGGGCGGCCATCTCGAACCAGTGCATCTTGTACCAGAGGCCACGTTCGCCAAGCATGTCGCCGTGGTCTCCGGAGAATACGATCAGCGTGTCTTCGTTCAGGCCGCAATCCTCCAGGGTGCGCAGCAGCGCGCCGATCTGCGCGTCCACATAGCTGCACGCGCCGAAGTAGGCGCGGCGGGCGGCGCGCACCTTTTCCTCGGGCATTTCCTGGCCCCACAGGTCGATCACCTTGAGCAGCCGCTGCGAGTGCGGGTCCTGCTCATGCTGGGCGATCCGCACCGAGGGCAGCGGGATGTCCTCGTCGCGGTACAGGTCCCAGTACTCGCGGGGAATGGTGTAGGGGTCGTGCGGGTGGGTCATGGACACGGTGAGGCAGAACGACTGCTCGGGATGTTCGCGCACGTGGTCGTAGAGGTACTGGCGCGCCTTGAACACCACCTCCTCGTCGAAGTCGAGCTGGTTGGTGCGCACGCAGGGGCCGGCCTGCAGCACCGAAGACATGTTGTGGTACCAGCTCGGGCGCACGTCCGGCTCGTCCCAGTTCACAGCCCAGCCGTAGTCGGCGGGGTAGATGTCGCTGGTCAGGCGTTCCTCGTAGCCATGCAGCTGGTCCGGGCCGCAGAAGTGCATCTTGCCCGAGAGCGCGGTGCGGTAGCCCAGGCGGCGCAGGTAGTGCGCATAGGTGGGGATGTCGGCGGCAAAGTCCGCGGCGTTGTCCCAGGCGCCGATCCTGGTCGGCAGCTGGCCGCTCACCAGGGTGAAGCGCGAGGGCGCGCACAGCGGGCTGTTGCAGTAGGCCGAATCGAACACCACGCCCTCAGTGGCGAGGCGCGAGAGGTTGGGCAGCTTGATCGGCGACTGGGCGTCGTAGAAGGGCAGGAGCGGCGCGGCCATCTGGTCGGCCATGATGAAGAGGATGTTCGGGCGCTGGCGCTTCATGGCGTTGGGCTTATCCTGTTGGCGCTGTTATGGGATGCTGTGCGGTATGAGTCTGTGGGCTGCTGGATACGGGGTGAAGTGCATGGCGGAGCATGCTTCGGATAACGCCTACTTATGTAAGGGCCAGCCATGAGCGTGCCGCTGGAACTGCTGCGCGTGTTCGAGTCCGCCGCCCGCCTGCTCAGCTTCACCGCCGCCGCCGGCGAGCTGGGCACCACCCAGCCGGCGGTCAGCCAGCAGATCAAGCGCCTGGAGAAGCTCCTCGCCGTGCGCCTGTTCGACCGCATCCACCGGGGCATCGCCCTCACCGAGAGCGGACAGCTGCTGCAGCAGCACGTCCAGGCCGGGTTGGAGAGCATCGATGCCGGTATCGCCGCGGTCACCGCCAGGCATCCCCACGAGGTGCTGCAGGTCGCCACTGACTTCGCTTTCGCCGCGTACTGGTTGATGCCGCGCCTGCCGCGCTTCCGCCAGGCGCATCCGGAGCTGGACGTCGGCCTGATCAGCAGCGACCGCAGCCCGATTGCCCTGCGTAGCGATATCGACGTGGCCATCGCCTTCGGCGACGGGCGCTTCAAGCACGGCGAGGCGTTGCGCCTGTTCAGCGAGGAAGTCTTCCCGGTGTGCAGCCCGCGTTTGCTGGAAGGCCGCGAGCTACCGCTGTCGCCGCAAGCGCTCAGCGAGTTGCCGCTGCTGCACCTCAAGCCCGAAGCATCCAGCCGCTGGTTCGACTGGGGCGGCGTCTACCGCGCGCTGGGCATCGAGGGCGCGCCGGCACCGGCCGGGCTGCGTTTCGACAACTACACCCTGCTGGTGCAGGCGGCCATCGCCGGGCAGGGCGTGGCCATCGGCTGGCGCCACCTGGTCGACGAACTGCTGGAGCAGGGGTTACTGTGCCGGCCCATCGCCGGATCGCAGCAATCGCGTTTCGGCTATTACGCCGTACTGCCCGAGCGCAAGCGGCGGATGCGCCTGGTGCAGCGTTTCGTCGACTGGCTGCAGGCGGAACTGGAGCAGGACCCATGACCGAGATTCAGGACTTCCACGCCCACGTCTATTTCGATGCCGGCAGCATCGAGCGCGCCCGCGCGCTGTGCGAGGAGGCGGCACGCCGCTTCGGCGCTAAGATGGGCCGCGTCCACCAACGGCCGGTCGGCCCGCACCCGGACTGGAGCTGCCAGCTGGCCTTCGACAACGCCACCTTCGCCACCCTGGTGCCGTGGCTGGCGCTGAACCGCGACGGCCTGGTGGTGTTCATCCACCCCAATACCGGCAACGACCTGCGCGATCACCGCGACTACGCCCTGTGGATGGGCGAAGTGCGGCCGCTGGACCTCTCGCAGTTTACGAGCTGATACTTTTTTGCATTCGATAATAATTCTCGATTCGTTGTATGCTGCCCAGCCTTCGCATCGGCCTGACAGACGTTGGCCGGTTTTCCAGGGTATTTCGGCCATCATGCGGCGCTTCGCCTCCTCCTCCCTGCTGCAGAGCTTCCAGGCGCATTACGCGGACCTGATGCGCTTCCTCGCCCGCAGGCTGGGGGACCAGCAGCGCGCCGCCGACGTTGCCCAGGACACCTGGCTGCGCCTGGCCGACCACCCTGCCGAAGCCGAGGTGCAGGACCCGCGCGCCTACCTGTTCCGCGTCGCCGGCAACATCGCCATCGACAACCTGCGCCGCGAGGGGCGGCTGGCCGAGCTGCATGTCGACGAAACCGCTGCCAACGACCTGAGCGATCCCGCGTCTGGGCTGGAGCACCGCCTGCTCGCCCATGAGGCACTGGAGCATCTGGACGCCGCCCTCGACCAGCTGCCGCCGAAGGCCCGCGAGGCGCTGCTGATGAACCGCCTCGACGGCCTCACCCACGCGCAGATCGCCCGGCATCTGGGGGTCTCCGAAAGCATGGTGGGCAAGTACATTGTCCAGGCGATGCGTCACTGCCGCGACTGGGCGCAGCGCCAGGAGGGCACGCCATGAGCCGTGTGGAGGCGTCTCTCTCCGACGAGGCCATCGAGCGCCTCGTGCAGCTGCACTCGGGCAGCGCCGGAGCCGCCGAGCGCATGGATTTCCTGCGCTGGCGCGGGCAGAGCGCCGAACACGAAATCGCTGCCCGCGAGGCGGAAACCCTGTGGGGCGCCTTGCCGGAAACCCGCAGTGCCCAGCGTTATCGCCAGCGCGCGCGGCGGCCCTATCGCCTGCTGGCGCTGGCGGCCGCTGCCTGCCTTGCCGCTATCGCCGTGACCACTGCCCTGCCCGAGCCGCTGGCCGGGCTGTATGCCGATTACGCCACCCGCACCGGCGAGCGACGGATGCTGGAACTGGCCGACGGCAGTCGTGTCTGGCTGAACAGCGACAGCGCGTTGTCCGTGGACTTCAGCCCGCAACAGCGGCGCCTGCGCCTGCACGGCGGCGAGGCGTTGTTCGAGGTGGCGAAGGACCCGGCGCGGCCTTTCATCGTCGAAGCCCGCGGCGGCGAAGTGCGCGCCGTAGGCACGCGCTTCGATGTGGACAGCCGTGGGCCGCAGGTGCGGGTGGACGTGACCGAAGGCGTGGTGCAGGTGAACAGTGCTGGCGGCGCGCCGGTGCGGCTGTCCGCCGGCGAGCGCCTGAGCTACCGCGACAGCGCCGCGCCCGAACCGGTGCAGCCGCTGGACCTGTCCAGCGCCAGCGCCTGGCAGCGCGGCAAGCTGATCTTCAACCAGCGACCGCTGGGCGAGGTGCTCGATGAACTGGAGCGCTACGTGCCCGGCCGCATCGTGCTGACCGACAGCGCGCTGCGCCAGCACAAGGTCAGCGGCGTGTTCGACCTGCAGGACCCCGGCGCCCTGCTCAAGACCCTGGAGCGATTGCAGCCGGTGACGGTCACGCATCTGCCCTGGCTGGTGCTGATCCGCCCTGCGCCGAAAGCCTGATCGGAGCCTCCTACGGTCCTGACCCCCCGCTTTTCGTAGGAGCGGGGGGTGGGGGGGGCACCGAGGCCCCCCGGGCGCCCGGGGGGGGGGGGGGCCGCC
>NZ_JBGLYK010000142.1:0-15386 GCF_047304025.1 Pseudomonas sp. Pseusp97
CGCCCTGGCTACCTTCGGCCGCATCGCCATCATCGCCGCTCCCGTGGACGGCCACGTGCAGCTGCCGGCCCTGGCGCTGTATCGCCGTGGCGGCTCGGTGGTGGGGGTAAATTCGCTGCTGTACGACACGGTGGCCTGCGCCGCGATGCTGCGCCAGTTCGGCCAGTGGTTCGACGATGGCAGGCTGCCGCTGCCGACCGGTTTGCGCGAAGTGCCGCTGAGCGTGGGTGTGCAGCGCTACCAGGAGATCAACGAAGGCAGCAGCGAGAAGATCATTCTCGTGCCCTGAAATTGGCTTTGGCATCGGCGGAGAGCCCCCTCTCCCCAGCCCTCTCCCTGAAGGGAGAGGGAGTGGATCGGCGCTTTGGATAAAATTCAGCGCACGCCTTAAAGCCCGGTCAGGGGTATCAGGATGACTCCCAGCTATCCGTCGATTGCGGACGGCCCCCTTTACCTTCAGGGAGAGGGAGTGGATCGGCGCATTGGATAAAACTCAGCGTAAGCCTTGAAGCCCGGTCAGGGATATCAGGATGACTCCCAGCTATCCGTCGATTGCGGACAGCCCCCTCTCCCTTCAGGGAGAGGGTTGGGGAGAGGGCAAAACCCCGCTTCCATGCCAACCATCGCACGAAAACCGAAAAACCTACCCCACCACCTGCATCGGCCCCCGCCGCACATCACCCTGCACCTGCTCCAGCGCCAGGCACTGGTCGAGGAACAGGCGCATGTAGCCGTAGCTCTTGCAGATCGCCTCGCGCAGCGCCAGGCAGCGCGGCATGGCGAGCTGCGGGCCGCAGAGGGTGCAGATGATCTCCAGGGCTTCCCAGGGGTGATCGTCATCGTAGCGGGCATGCATCTTCAACCAGCGCATGGCGTCCTTGCGGGCGCCGGCCGGCAAGCTGCGTTCGTAGGTATCGGTGGAGCAGACCAGCGCCGACCAGTCGCCGGTCGCGCCTTCGATGGCGTAGTTGGTGGCCGCCATGGCCAGCGCCAGTTCTTCCGTGGCGCAGCTGTGCCAGCACCAGTGGCCGAGGGCGTGGAGTTCGGCGGGGACCAGTTGCGCCTTGAGTTCGGCCAGGGTCACGCCGTAGGCCTCGGCCCAGCGCACCCAGTAGTCGGCGTGGTTCAACTCGACGCGGATGTTGCGCATCAGCCAGCGCCGCGCCATGTCTTCGCCGGGGCTGCGGCCGAAGCGGGTCTTGAGCAGGTTGTGGGACATGTACAGGGGGAACTGCTCGACCACCTGCCAGCCGCCGATGAGGAAGGCGCGCATGGTCTGGCGGCTCAGTTGGCCGTCGCGCATACGCGCGTAGAGCGGATGCTCGACCACCGAAAGACGGCTGGCTTCGCACTCCTGCACCAGGCGCTGGGCCCAGTGCGGATAGCTGGATAACTCCTTGAGCGGCCCACTGCGAACAAAGGTGTCGTTCATCCCAGGCTCCGTTGCTGGTCGATCCTTGCAAGCACCGGTAAATCTGGCCTCAGGTTAGTCCTCTCCTGGCTCCGCGTCACCGTCCGGAGGTTGTGTCGGATGCCACGGCTGCGACGTGCGTCTCACGCAGGAAGCTTCGATTGAAGGGTTGCGGCCGCGCCAGGCCATACCCCTGGGCGTAGTCGATGCCGATTTCCCGCAGCACCTCGAGGATTTCCTGGGTTTCGACGAACTCCGCCACGGTGCGCTTGCCCATCACATGGCCGATCTGGTTGATCACCTGGACCATGGCGCGGTCGATGGGGTCCTCGAGCATGTCCTTGATGAAGCTGCCGTCGATCTTCAGGTAATCCACCGGCAGGTGCTTGAGGTAGACGAAGGAAGACATGCCGGCGCAGAAGTCGTCCAGCGAGAAGCGATAGCCCAGCGCCTTGAGCTCCTGGATGAAGCGCGTGGCGTTGACCAGGTTGGCGATGGCGCTGGTCTCGGTGATCTCGAAGCACACGCTGGAGGGCTCGATGCCGTGGCGCGGCTGCACTTCGCGGAGGAAGTCGAGGAAGGTGTCGTCGCCGATGGTGGCGCCCGAGAGGTTGATGGCGCAGGTGTGGATCGGTTCGTAACCGCCATCGGCGATGCGCTCGGCCAGGGTCCGGAAGGCGCTCTCGACGACCCAGCGGTCGATCTCCGGCATCAGCCCGTAGCGCTCGGCGGCGGGGATGAAGTTGATCGGCGCCACCAGCCGCCCGCACTCGTCGTTCAGGCGCAGCAGCAGTTCGACGTGGGCGCCCTCCATGACGCGCTGGTCGACCGGGAAGATCGGCTGGGCGAACAGGCAGAATCGCTGCTCCTCCAGCGCCAGGCGGATGCGCTGCACCCAGGCCATCTCGCCGACGCGGTTGGACAGCTCGGTGTCGTCCGGGCGGAACACCTGGGCGCGGTTGCGGCCTTTCTCCTTGGCCATGTAGCAGGCCATGTCGGCGCAGCGCAGCGCCTCCTCCACCGATACCAGCATGGCGGAAATGTGCACCACGCCGATGCTCACGGTGATGTTGAAGCCGCGGCCTTCCCACATGAAATGCAGCGCCTGGACGGTCAGCCGGATGCGCTCGGCGATCTGCACCGCGAGGTCCGCCGGGCAGCGTTCCAGGAGGATGCCGAACTCGTCGCCGCCCAGGCGCGCCAGGGTGTCGCCGTCGCGCAGGCACTGCTGCAGCACCGAGCAGACCTGGCGCAGCAACTCGTCGCCGGCGGCGTGGCCGCAGGTGTCGTTGACCAGCTTGAACTGGTCCAGGTCCAGGTACATCAGCGAATGCTGGTCGTGGGAGTCCGCCGAGCTTTCCAACGCCTGCTTCAGGCGGAATTCGAACTCGCGGCGGTTGGTCAGGCCGGTCAGCGCATCGTGGGTGGCCTGCCAGGACAGGCTGGCCATGTACTGGCGCTCGCGGGTCATGTCGTGCAGCACCAGCACCACCCCGACTACCCGGCCTTCGGCATGGATGGGCGTGGCGACCAGGGTCACTGCCACGCTGGTGCCGTCCAGGCGCTGGATCATCTTGCTGGTTTCGCTGCCGCCATCCACTTCGCCGCGCAGGATCTGCCCCACCAGCGGCAGCCCCTCGGCCTGGGAATTCTCGTCGAATACCCGCAGCAGCGAGCGCAGCGGCAGGCCGACCGCCATGGAATTGTCCCACCCGATCAGGCGCTCGGCGGCCGGATTGAAGTAGGCGATGCACTCATGCGCATCGAGGGTGACCACGCCGTCGCCGATCGCCGCCAGCGTGGTCTGGGCACGTTCCCGCTCGGTGTCCAGGGCACTTTCGAAAGCGCGCTGCTGGTGCAGCAGCTTGCGCGTGCGCCACACCGCCAGGAGGATCAGCGCCAGACCGGTGAGGCCGTTGAGCACCAGCAGCACCCACATGATCATCCGCGAGCCCTGCCCCAGCGCAGCGGAGAAGGCCATGGCCGCGGGCGTGACGCCGTCGTTGATGGCCTGGATGCGGCTGTTCCAGTAGCTCAGGTCGCCGGGGCGCACGTCGCCGGCGCGGATCTTCGCGCTCATCTCGTCGGAGAGCTGCTCCAGCTGGTCGAGGTAGGCGTCGCCGATGATCCACATCTTCACTGCCTGGTCGAAGTAGCTGTACTCGTGGAAGTAGCGGTACAGCCAGATCAGCACGTCGATGTCGTCGGGATGGATGCCCCCCTGCAGGGCGCCGGCGCGGGCGAGTTCGAGGTCGGGCTGGATGAGATCGAGGGCGGCGCGGAAGGTGCGGTCGCCCTGGGGAATGGCGATGGCGGCGCGGTAGCGTTCGTAATCCGCCGGGTCGCGGCTCTGGCCGTAGAGCTGCAGGTAATGGATGGCGTCCTTCTGCCCCTTGGACCAGAGGCTCTCGCCGCCCACGTAGGCGCGCACGCCAGAGAGGATAAAGAAGCTGCCGCTGCCGATCAGCGTCTGCAGCAGGACCACGACCATGAACGGCCAGACCAGCTTGAGCAGACGCGTCGTACGCCGGGTCGGCAACAGTCCCATTGCATCCATAACCAGTTTCGGCATCCTTTTTTCAATACCTGGCAGGCCGCAGGGGCGCAGTGCCGCTTCACCCCGGGACTTTTCTGTCAGGCCGCCCCTTCCTTAACTTCTAGCCGATCACGGGAAATCCTCCAACCGCAGGCGAGGGCCAGGGTGCCCACGGACCCGCCGTCCGGCGGAAAAGTAGGTTTTTCCGGTGTGAAACGCCCTTTCCCGCCGCAAACCGCCCTCCCGAGCAAGCGATCAGCGACCTTGCGGGGGAGAAGGCCATATGCCATACCTCTGTCGTGCAATCTGCAAAGTCCCGCATGCAACCGACGGAGCGGCCATGCCAAGGCAGGACCTGGACAGGCAGTACGACCATCTGGTGGGCCTGGCCTACGAGTGCGTGCTGGACGAAGGCAACTGGCTTGCGCTGCTTACCGAGCTGATCGGCGCCAGCGGCCGCCAGCAGGGCGCGCTGCTGTTCTGGGACCAGACCGAGAGCGGCGCGGTGGCCAGCGAGATCAACCTCTGCGACCCCGGCGCTATCGAGGCCTACAACCGCGAGTTCAGCACCATCGACCCGTGCAAGGGCTTCATGCAGTGCCGGCCGGTCGGCCACTGGTACCACGACCGCGAAGAGTACGGCCCGCAGCGCATCGCCCGCGACCCGTACTACCAGGAATTCCAGCGGCCCAACGGCATGCACAACGTATCCTGCGTGAAACTCAACGAGCAGGCCTCGTCGGGTATCTACCTGTCGGTGCTGACCAATATCGGCGCCCGCTATCCCGATCCGCAGGAGCAGGCGCTACTGACCCGCCTGAGCCAGCACCTGACTCGCGCTGCAAGGATGTTCGGGCGCATCGACGAGATGCGCCAGCAACTGGCCCACCGCGACCTGCTGCTGGACCAGCACCCCACCCCGCTCTGGCTGCTGGAGGGCAATGCCCGCGTGCTCTATGCCAACCAGGCGGCGCAGCAGCGGCTCGGGCTGCGCGCGGGGCTGTTCCATGAAGTCTTCGGCCGCCTGCACTGCCACCAGCACGACGCGAAACTCCAGGCCCTGGTGCGCCAGGCAGCACCGCGCACAGGCAGGGGCAAGGCCGGTTGGCTGCCGCTGGACGACGGCAGCGGGCAGGAGCTGCTGGTGACCCCGGTGCCCGCCGAGGCGAGTTTCAACCGTCCCTTCCAGCGCCCGCTGGTGCTGCTGGCGCTGCTCGACGCGCACCGCGAGAGCCACCTGCTGGGCGACCTGTTCGGCCTGACGCCCGCCGAACAGCGCCTGGGCGCGCTGCTGGTTCGCGGCCTGGCGCCCGAGCAATGCGCCGAACGGCTCGGCACTTCGATCAATACCGTGCGCAGCCAGCTCCGTGCGCTGTTCCGCAAGACCCGCACCAGCCGCCAGGCTGAACTGGTCAGCCTGCTGGTGCGCCTCGGTCAGCGCTGAATTTTCGCGTCGTCATTCATTCAGATGATGGCCCGGCGCCAACCGCCCCCTAAGGTGTTGGACGGATCACCGGCAAGGCCGGTGGCGCTTTCTCATCACTGAGCGGTATCCCAGGTGGACGGCATGGACAACGGCACCCAGCAGAATCCGAAATCGCTAACCGAAGCCATCGAGCAACTCGAACGGCAGCTGCGTCACCTCCGGGATGACGAGACCGACCTGCTGGCGCTCGCCACCGGCCGCACGCCACCGGCCCAAGCCCCGCGCGTGGTGCCCTTCCCCCGGCGCCGCGAACGGCCCATGGGCGAAGGCGCGGGCAACGCCGTGCTGATGGACTACCTGTATGGCATCGACAGCACCCTGCGTTCGCTGCTGCCAGACGGGCCGACCGAGGAGCTGTTCCGCTACGCCAGCTCAGCACCGGCATCGCGCGCGCTGCGCTCGCGCCGCCAATTGCTGGCGCGGGAAATCGACCGCTGCTGCGACCAGCTCAACGGCCAGGCGCGCATTCTTTGTGTGGGCTGCGGGCATCTGCGCGAGGCTGACCTCGCACGCTCGCTGCGCCATGGCCAGTTCCGCGCCTTCACCGCACTGGACGCCCAGGCGCTGTCGCTGCAGACAGTGGAAGCCTCCTACGCCGCCCTGGGCATCCGCACCCAGCAGTGCACGCTGGACGACCTGTTCTACGGGCGCCAGGAACTGTCCCATTTCGACCTGATCTATTCGCCGGGCCTCTACGAGGTGCTGGACGACCATGACGCCCGCGACCTGACCCGCAACCTGTTCGCCCGCCTGCTGCCCGGCGGTCGCCTGCTGATGGGCAACTTCCTGCCCGGCGTGCCGAACATCGCCTACCTGGAAGGCCTGCTGGACTGGCGCCCGCACTACCGCAACGATGCCGCCCTGCTCGATCTGCTGCTGGGCATTCCCTACAACGACATCGGCAGCGCGCGGGTCTTCCACGACCTGGGCAATTGCGTGGCGTTTCTCGAAGTCACCCGCTACGGCTGATCAGCCCTGCTGCAGGTGGCCGTACAGGCGGGCGTAGAGCCCGCCTTCGGCGATCAGTTGCTGGTGGTCGCCGTCCTCGGCGATGCGCCCGCCATCGAACACCAGCACGCGGTCGGCCTGTTTCACCGCCGACAGGCGGTGGGCGATGATCAGCGTGGTGCGCCCTTCGAGGAAGCGCTCCAGGGCCTGATGCAGGGCGTACTCCGTGGCGGCGTCGAGGGCGGAAGTCGCCTCGTCGAGGATCACCACCTTGGGCTCGGCGAGCACCATGCGGGCAATCGCCAGGCGTTGCCGCTGGCCGCCGGAGAGGCGCACGCCGGAGCGTCCGACCACGCTGTCCAGCCCCTGCGGCAGGGCGCGGATGGTCTCCGCCAACTGCGCCACTTCCAGCGCGCGCCAGCAGGCTTCGTCGCCGCGCTCGCGGCCCATGGTCAGGTTGGCGCGCACCGTGTCGTTGAACAGCGCCGGATGCTGCAGCACCACGGCCACGTGCTCGCGCACACAGTCCAGGCCGATCTCCTCCAGCGCCACGCCGCCGTAGCGGATGCTGCCGGACTGCGGCTGGTAGAGGCCCAGCAGCAGCTGCACCAGGGTGCTCTTGCCGCCGCCGCTGGCGCCAACTATGGCAACCTTCTCGCCGGCAGCGATGTCCAGGTCGAGCCCGTCCAGCACCCGCTCCTCGCCATAGGCGAAGCTCAGGTCGCGCACCTGGATGCCGACGCTGGTGAACCCGGCGAACGGATCGCGACGGTGCGGGTAATGCGGCTCGTCGGCGCGCGCCAGCAGCTCGTTGATGCGGGTCAGCGCGCCGCCGGCGGCGTAGTAGGCGTATTGCAGGCTGAGCAGTTGCTCCACCGGGCCGATCATGAACCACAGGTAGCTGAACACCGCGAGCATCTGGCCGATGGACAGGTCGGAGAACAGCACGGTGAGCATGGCCGCGGCGCGGAACAGGTCGATACCGAACTGGAACAGCAGCCCGCTGGCGCGCCCGGCCGCGTCGCTCTTCCACTGCGAGGCGACGGCGTAATCGCGGACTTCGCGGGCGCGCACGCCGAGGCGGCCGAGGAAGAAGCCCTGGCGGTTGCCGGCGCGCACTTCCTGGATGGCTTCGAGGGTTTCCGTCAGCGCCTGGGTGAAGCGCGAGGTGCTGTCGTTCTCCAGCTTCTTCAGGTGCTTCACGCGCTTGCCCAGCTGCACCGTGGCGAAGATCACCAGCGGGTTGAACAGCAGGATCAGCAGCGCCAGCTTCCAGTGCATCCAGATCAGGATGCCGGCGGTGCCGCAGAGGGTCAGCAGCGCCACCAGGAAGCGGCTGAGGGTGTCGCCGACGAACTTGTCGAGGGTGTCGAGATCGGTCACCAGGTGCGCGCTGACCGAGCCGCCGCCGAGGGTTTCGTACTCGCCCAGAGCGATGCGTTTCAGGCGCTCGATCAGGCGCAGGCGGATGCGGTACACCAAATCCTTGGACAACCGCGCGAACAGCTTGGCCTGCAGCACGTTGAACACCAGCGCGCAGCTGCGCAGCACCAGGGTTACCAGCAGCATCAGGCCGATGTAGCCGAGCGGTTTGTGCCAGCCCTCGGGCAGCCAGTGGTTCATCACCTGCAGGGCCGCGTCGCCCTTGCTCAGCAGCACCTCATCGACCAGCAGTGGCAGCAGCAGCGGGATCGGTACGCTGCAGGCGGTCGCCAGCACGGCGACCAGGTTGGCGAGCAGCAGGGCCTTGCGGTGGCGGAAAGCGAGCCGGCGGATTTCCGCCCAGCTCAGGCGATCGGCGGACTGCTCAGGCATGCCGCCCGCGCTCCAGCCAGCGTTCCAGCAACGGCGCGAGCTCGCCCAGCGGCTGGTAACCGTTGGTCAGCAGGGCCAGTTGTCCATCACGCTCGGCCAGCAGCGTGGGGAAACCGGCGATACCCAGGTCGCGAGCCCAGGAAAAGTCGGCCAGGGTCGCCAGGTGGTTGTCCTGGCTGTCGAAGGCTTCGGCGAATTCGATGCGCGGCAGGCCGACCTGCTCGGCCAGTTCGGTGAGCACCGCGGCCTGGGTGACGTCGCGGCCCTCGACGTAGAACGCCCGCTGGATTTCACCGACCAGCGCCCAGGCGCAGTCCTCGTCCAGGCGGCGTGCGGTGACCACCGCGCGGCAGGCTGGCTCGGTGTCGTAGACGAAGCCTTCGGGCAAGGCGTTTTCGAAGCGGAACGGCTGGCCGGTGGCGTCATGTACCGCGTGCCAGTGTTCGAGGATGTAGCGCCTGGTGGTCGGTTCCAGCGCGGCGCCCTGTCCGGTGCGCAGCCCGCCCATCACCAGCGCCAGGGGCACGCCCGCGGCGCGCGCCTGCTCCACCAGTTGCCCGGCCACCGGGGCGAAACCCCAGCACCAGGAGCACATCGGGTCCATCACGTAGAGCAGGCGGCTGGTCATGGATCAGGTCTCCGCGCGAGGATCGCGGCCAATGGGGTGCGGCTGGTTGCGCTGGCGCGCCAGTTCGATCTGCTTCTGCCGCTCGCGGGCGCTGGCGCGGGTCTTCTCCGACAGCGTGTTCCAGCAGTGTGGGCAGCTGATACCGGGAGCGTAATGCTCGGAGGCGCGATCCTCCACCGAGATCGGGTTGCGGCAGGCATGGCACTGATCGTAGTCGCCTTCGCTCAGGTCATGGCGCACGGTCACGCGGTTGTCGAACACGAAGCAGTCGCCGCGCCAGAGGGTCTGCGCCTCGGGCACTTCCTCGAGGTACTTGAGGATGCCGCCCTTCAGGTGGAAGACCTCTTCGAAGCCTTCGTTGAGCATGAAGCTCGAGGCCTTCTCGCAGCGGATGCCGCCGGTGCAGAACATTGCGACCTTCTTGTGTTTCGCCGGGTCGTAGTGCTCGCGGATGTAGTCGGGGAACTCGCGGAACGACCTGGTCTTCGGGTCGATGGCGCCCTCGAAGGTGCCGATGGCCACTTCGTAGTCGTTGCGGGTGTCGATCAGCAGCACTTCCGGGTCGGAGATCAGCGCGTTCCAGTCCTTGGGCTCGACGTAGGTGCCGACCTTGGCGTTCGGGTCCACGCCCGGCACGCCGAGGGTGACGATTTCCTTCTTCAGCTTCACCTTGGTGCGGTAGAAGGGTTGTTCGTCGCAGTAGGACTCCTTGTGGTCGACATCGGCCAGGCGCGGGTCTTTGCGCAGCCAGGCGAGCAGGCCGTCGATGCCGGCGCGGGTGCCGGAGACGGTGCCGTTGATGCCTTCCTCGGCGAGCAGCAGGGTGCCCTTCACGCCGTTGTCCAGCAGGGTCTGCAGCAGCGGTTCGCGCAGGGCGACGTAGTCGGGCAGGGAGACGAACTTGTACAACGCCGCGACGACGATTCTTTCGGTGGTCATGCATCACTCCAGTGGTCGCCCGCGTAAAGGGCGGACCGGGCTTCTTTGGAATCGAAAATGACAGCGCCGGCAGAAGCCGGCGCTGGGTGTCGCATTCTACACGGAGCGGGGCGAACCCCGCACGCGGTTGGTCAGCCGAGCCGATCAGTGAGAAAGATCGTGCTTGCTGCCGCCACGGCAAGTCGGCGAATCGGGCGCCTGCCCCTGCTGCGCCCACTCCTCCGGAGTGTAGGTGTGCAGCGCCAGCGCGTGGATCTGGCCCATCAGCTCGCCGAGCGTGGCGTAGACCTTCTGGTGCCGCTTCACCGCGTTCAGCCCGGCCACGGCGGGGCTGACGATCACCGCCTTGTAGTGCGTTTCCTGTCCGCGGCTGTGCATGTGGCTCTCGTCGAGCACCTCGAGGTGTTGCGGTTCGAGGGCGCCCAGGGCGGATTGGAGTCGGTCACGCATGCTCATGTCGGGTCTCGCTGGCAGTCAGTACGGGTCAGGCAGGTGCAAATCAGGGCGATCAGGGCTTCTTGGCCGGAGCGGCCGGGGCCTTCACGCCCAGTTCCTTGTCCATGTCGGCCATCAGCTTGTTCACCGGGTCTACTGCGGTCTGCAGCTTGGCCTGGGTCAGCTGGGCGGATTCGGCGGTCAGGCGCGGCATTTTTTCCAGCACCTTGCGGCCCAGCGGGGATGCGTAGAAATCGTTCAGCTGCTTGAGCTCGGATTCGCTGAAGTTACTGGTGTAGAGCTTGACCAGTTCAGGCTTGAGCTTGTCCCAACCCACGGCGCGGTCCAGTTCGGCGTTGGCCTTGGCCTGGTAGCGGTCGAGTACGGCCTTCTTGCTGTCCGGCGCCTTGGCCTGGGCGAAACGCTGGGCGAGCATCTGCTGGACTTGCGCGTAGACCGGCACGGTCAGCTTGTCGGCATGGACCTGCTTGAGGAATTTCTCCGCCTCGGCGTTGGCATCAGCCAGTGCCACGGAACTGAAGCCAACCAGAAGTGCTGCGGTGCAGAGGGAACGAAGAACGGTCATGGGGCAGTCCTGTGAGTCTGAAGGTGTGTCCGGGTGGGACCCGCCATTCTGCGCCTAAGTTCGGAATGCGCTCAAGAGAATGGCAAATGCCCTGGAAGTGACCGGCTTCTCTTGTAGGACAGTTCGTGAAACGGCATGCTGCGGCGCGTTGCCACACGGATGTGACCGATGAACACCCTCACCCGCCCGCCGACGCCTGCCGCCGCGCCGCACCTGTGCGATGCGCGTGGCCGCCTGAACGCCGCGGCCGTGGGCTGGTCGTCGCGGCCGCAGACGCTCTGCCAGCTGTCCGGCAACGCCGGCCGGCGCAAGCGCTGGAACCACTGGTGCATCAACGCGCCGGGCTGGATGCTCTCGATCACCATCGCCGACCTCGACTACCTGGGCTACGGCGCCGTCTATTTCCTCGACCTGGAAACCGGACAGTCGGTGCACCGCACCCAGTTCAGCCCCTTCGGCCTGGGCTGCCAACTGCCGGACACGCCGAACCAGACCCATGGTTTCGAACACGGCCAGCTGCGCCTGGGCTTCGACGAGCAGCCGGGCCAACTGCGCATCACCGCCTGCGCGCCCAACCTGGGCGGCCAGCCGCTGAACCTCTCGCTGGAAGTACAGCGCCCGGCGCACCTGGAGTCGGTCAACCTGGTGGTGCCCATGGGCGGCAAGTGCTTCCACGCCTGCAGCCGGCAGATGGGCCTGCCGATCCGCGGCAGCCTGACCCTGGGCCACAGGACCTATCGCTGCAGCGAAGGCCAGAGCTTCGCCGCGCTGGATTTCGGCCGCGGCGTCTGGCCTTTCAATACCCACTGGACCCGCGCCGCCTTCGCCGCGCCCGGTGGCATCGCCGGCAATTTCGGCGCCGGCTGGACGGAAAACAGCGAGTTCAGCGAGAACGCCCTGTGGTTCGGCGGCGAGCTGCAGCCGCTCGACGGCCCGGTGGATATCCTCCAGGCACCGCACGATCCGCTCTCGCCCTGGCAACTGCACAGCAGCGAGGAGCGCGTCGAGCTCACCTTCACCCCGCGCAAGCTGCACCGCGCCTGCCCTCGCCTTGGCCCGCTGTTCGCCGAGACCAGCCAGTGGTTCGGACGCTTCGACGGCTCGCTGCGCAGCGCCGACGGCGATCTCGTGCCGGTCAGCGGCGCACTCGGCTGGATCGGCGCCACGCATGCCCGTTGGTGATCTGCTGTGCCACTGAAACCGCTCTATCACGGCCATTGAGCCAGAGTGGAACCCGGAAGCCGCGCGACAGCCTAAACTGGCCGAGACCCTTTTCCGGAGAAGCATCATGAGCCGCACCGAAACCGACAGCCTCGGCCCCATCGAAGTCCCCGAAGAAGCCTACTGGGGCGCGCAGACCCAGCGCTCGCTGGAGAACTTCGCCATCGGCGGGCAGCGCATGCCGCTGGCCGTGGTCCACGCCCTGGCGCTGATCAAGAAGGCCGCCGCACGGGTTAACGCACAACTGGGCGAGCTGCCGGAAAACATCACCAGCCTGATCGAGGAGGCCGCCGACGAAGTGCTAGCGGGCGAGCACGACGACCAGTTCCCGCTGGTGGTCTGGCAGACCGGCAGCGGCACCCAGAGCAACATGAACGTCAACGAGGTGATCGCCGGCCGCGCCAACGAGATCGCCGGCAACGGCCGCGGCGGCAAGAAGCCGGTACACCCCAACGACCATGTGAACCGCGCGCAGAGTTCCAACGACAGCTTCCCCACCGCCATGCACATCGCCGCCGCCCAGGCGGTGCAGCACGACCTGCTGCCGGCCATCGCCGAGCTCAGCGGCGGCCTCGCCCAGCAGGCCGCGCGCCACGCCGACCTGGTGAAGACCGGGCGCACCCACCTGATGGACGCAACGCCGGTCACCTTCGGCCAGGAACTCTCCGCCTTCGTCGCCCAGCTGGACTACGCCGAGCGCGCCATTCGCGCGGCGCTGCCGGCGGTCTACGAGCTGGCCCAGGGCGGCACCGCAGTCGGCACCGGGCTCAACGCACCGAAGGAATTCGCCGAAGCCATCGCCGCCGAACTGGCCGACCTCTCCGGCCTGCCCTTCGTCTCAGCGCCGAACAAGTTCGCCGCCCTCGCCGGCCACGAGCCGCTGGTGACCCTGGCCGGCGCCATGAAGACCCTCGCCGTGGCGCTGATGAAGATCGCCAACGACCTGCGCCTGCTCGGCTCCGGCCCGCGCGCGGGGTTTGCCGAGGTGAAGCTGCCGGCCAACGAGCCGGGCTCCTCGATCATGCCCGGCAAGGTCAACCCGACCCAGTGCGAGGCGCTGTCGATGCTCGCCTGCCAGGTCTTCGGCAACGACGCCGCGATCACTTTCGCCGCCAGCCAGGGCCACCTGCAGCTCAACGTCTACAAGCCGGTGATCATCCACAACCTGCTGGAATCCGCGCGCCTGCTGGCCGACGGCTGCCGCAACTTCAACACTCACTGCATCGCCGGCATGGAGCCGGACGCGGCGAAGATGCGCGAGCACCTGGACCGTGGCCTGATGCTGGTGACCGCGCTGAACCCGCACATCGGCTACGACAAGGCCGCCGAAATCGCCAAGAAGGCCTACGCCGAAGGCAAGACCCTGCGCGCAGCCGCACTGGAACTGGGCTACCTGACCGACGCCGAGTTCGACCAGTGGGTGCGCCCGGAGACCATGCTGGAGGCCGGGCAGAATGGTTGAACCGACCCGCTCCGGCGCCACCCCGCTGGAGGGCGACGGCAAGCGCGTGCTGCTGGTGCTGGGCTCGCCCAAGCCCGGCGGCTTCTGCCACGCACTGGCCGACGCCTACGCCCACGGCGCCCGCGCCAAGGGCCATGTGGTGCACACGCTCAAGCTCGGCGAGCTGAACTTCGACCCGGTGCTGCGCGGCGGCTACGAACAGAGCCAGAACCTGGAGCCAGACGTGCTCGAAGCCCAGCGACAGATCCACTGGGCGCAGCACCTGGTGTTCGTCTACCCGATCTGGTGGGGCGGCCTGCCGGCGCTGCTGCAGGGCTTCTTCGACCGGGTGCTGCAGCCGGGCTTCGCCTTCCGCTATCGCTCGGCGGAATCCCGCGAGTTCGAGCCGCTGTTGGGCGGGCGCACGGCGGACCTGCTGGTCAGCCACGACCAGACCCACTGGCACTACCGCCTGCGCCAGGGCGCGCCGGCCCACCGGCAGATGACGCGCTGCATCCTCGCGCCCTGCGGCATCGCCCTGCACCACCTGGAGGAATTCAGCCCGGTGCGCGGCTCCGGCGAGGAACAGCGGCAGGGCTGGCTGCGCCGGGCGGAACAGTTGGGCACGCTGGCTTGAGAAAGACGGCGGATAACGCCTGCGGCGTTATTCGCCCTACGCCACCACCAGCCCAGGCCGGGACTTTTTCCGTAGGAGCGAGCTTGCTCGCGAACTGAGTCAACGACAGCGCCGGCGCTGGGCTGTTCGCGAGCAAGCCCGCTCCTACAAGAGCCGGCGGGGCATGGAACGGGGCAGAAGCCCATCGGGTCGCCTCAGCCCACGCTTCTGCATTCGGAAGGCCCTCCCTACACCTTGGGAATTCCCCTACTCCGCGCCATCCTTCGACTTCCCTAGCATGCGCACGCCCCAATCCGGGGTTCCTCTTGCCTCTGGAGGCAGCATGCTTCGCAAACTTTCCGCCGAAATGATCGGCACTTTCTGGCTGGTGTTCGGTGGTTGCGGCAGCGCCATCTTCGCCGCCCACGCCATTGGCGTGCTGGGTGTATCCCTGGCCTTCGGCCTGACGGTCGTGACCATGGCCTACGCCATCGGCCCGATCTCCGGCTGCCACCTGAACCCGGCTGTCAGCCTCGGCCTGTGGGCCGGCGGCCGCTTCCGCACCGCTGAACTGGTGCCGTACATCATCGCCCAGTGCATCGGCGGCATACTCGCCGGCGGAGCGCTGTACCTGATCGCCACCGGCAAGTCCGGCTTCGATCCGCTGGCCGGCTTCGCCGCCAACGGTTACGCCGAAGGCTCGCCGAGCGGCTACAGCCTGCAGTCCGCACTGGCCATCGAGGTCCTGCTGACCGCGTTCTTCCTGTTCGTGATCATGGGCGTCACCGACAAGATGGCGCCGGCAGGCTTCGCCCCGCTGGCCATCGGCCTGACCCTGGCGCTGATCCACCTGATCAGCATCCCGGTCACCAACACCTCGGTGAACCCGGCGCGCAGCCTGGGCGTGGCGATCTTCGCCGACCCGCTGTTCATGAAGCAGCTGTGGCTGTTCTGGGTTGCCCCGCTGGCTGGCGGCGTGATCGGTGCATTGGTCTACCGCGTGGTGCGTCCAGCTCAGGCCTGACTTGCCTGCCGTGCAATAAGAAAACGGGCGCCTTCGGGCGCCCGTTTTCGTTGGTGTTCAACCTTGCCGGAATTGTAGGAGCGAGCTTGCTCGCGAACCCGCCCAGCTTCAGTGCCGCCGGGAAATCCGTTCGCGAGCAAGCTCGCTCCTACACACCACCGCCTCCGATGCCACAGGGCGCATAACGCCACGGGACAGCCGGCGGATAAATAGTTGCGCTTTTTAAGCCCGACGGGTGGCGGGGGGAGATTTTTGGGGTGGGCGCCCATGGGGCCCGGGTGCTGCGGCGCGACCACGGCG
>NZ_JBGLYK010000143.1:0-15326 GCF_047304025.1 Pseudomonas sp. Pseusp97
CGGCCGACAATGTCAGGACAGCTGTCATGCGCATGGCGTAGGATCGGTCACTCGCCATATAGGGAGAGTGACCATGCGCCCGCTGACCATCGACCTCGACGAACTGGCCTTCGCGCTTGATACCCAGGGTATCGATCACTACCTCGACCTGTTCAGTGGCCAGGTGCTGCTGATACCGGAGGACGACCCCGACCCGGAGCTCGCCGAACTGCTGCACCGCGAACCGGAGCGCCTGCTGCCCATCGAACCGCTGAGCAGCGGCCAGTCGCTGGAGCTGATGCGCGACTTCCTGCGCGAAGTGCCCGAACCCCACGCCTATTCCGCCCTTGCCAACGCCATCGAGGGGCGCAAGCCGTTCAAGGCCTTCCGCCATGTGTTGATGGGCTACCCGGAGCTGTTGCAGGCCTGGTACGTCTACCAGGGCGAGCGCCTGCGCGAATGCGCGCTGGACTGGCTCGCCGACAACCAGATCCAGCCGGCGGGGCGCGGCGCGATGCTGTAGTTCGCAGGTTCGCGAGCAAGCTCGCTCCTACCAAGAGCGTACGCAGCCGGAACCTGTAGGAGCGAGCTTGCTCGCGAACCGCCCCGAACACCGACGCAACCCGTAGGGCGCATAACGCCCACGGCGTTATTCGCCGCCAATACGGCGGATAACCCGTTCCGGGTTATGCGCCCTACGGCGCCAACTGTAGGAGCGAGCTTGCTCGCGAACCGCCCCAAACACCGGCGCCCGTAGGGCGCACAACGCCCCCGGCACATATCCACCAACAAAAACGCCGCCCCGAAGGGCGGCGTTGCTGTTTCCAGACGGTGAGGATCAGCCCTTGGGCGCCTCGCTGGAGATCGGCCTGGCTTGCGCCGCCGTCGCCTGCCAGCCGCCGCCGAGGGCCTTGTACAGGTTGACCTCGCTGGTCAGCTGGTTGAGGCGGTCGGTGATCAGCTGCTGCTGGGCACTGAACAGCGAGCGCTGCGCATCGAGCACGGTGAGGTAGTTATCCACACCGGTGCGGTAGCGCTTGTCGGCCAGGCGGTAGTACTCGCTGCTGGCGTCCACCAGCGAGCGTTGCGCCTGCAGCTGCTCGTTGAAGGTGCCGCGCGCGGCGAGGCCGTCGGCCACCTCGGAGAAGGCCGTCTGGATGGTCTTCTCGTACTGCGCCACGTTGATGTCCTTCTGCACCCGCGCCAGGTCCAGGCTCGCCTGCAGGCTGCCGGCGTTGAAGATCGGCAGGGTGATCGAAGGCTTGAACAGCCATGTACCGGAGCCGCCGTCGAACAGGCCGGACAGGTCCGGGCTGAGGCTGCCGGCGTTGGCGGTCAGGCTGATGTTCGGGAAGAACGCCGCCCGCGCCGCGCCGATATTGGCGTTGGCCGCCTTGAGCTGGTGTTCCGCCTGGAGGATGTCCGGGCGGCGCTGCAGCAGGTCGGAGGGCAGGCCCGCCGGCACGGTGGCCAGCAGCTCGTCGGACAGCTGGCGGCCCTGGGGCAGGTCCGCCGGCAGGCCGGAGCCGAGCAGCAGCACCAGGGCGTTCTGGTCCTGCGCCACCAGGCGGGTGTATTGCGCCAGGGTGGCCCGTGCGCTTTCCACCGAGGTCTGCGACTGGCGCAGGTCCAGGGCCGAGGCGACACCGACTTCATAGCTGCGCTTGGTCAGGTCGTAGCTCTTCTGGTAGGTGCCCAGGGTGTTGCGGGTCAGCTCCAGCTGGGCCTGGTCGGCACGCAGCGTCAGGTAGGCGTTGGCGACGTTGGCCACCAGGCTGGTCTGGGTGCTGCGCTGCGCTTCTTCGGTAGCGAAGTACTGCTCCAGCGCCTGGTCACGCAGGGCGCGCAGCCGGCCGAACAGGTCGAGTTCCCAGGCGGTGATGCCCAGGGTCGCGCCGTACTGGCTGCTGATCATCGAGTTGCCGGTCTGCGACAGGTCGGCCGGCAGGCGCTGGCGCGAACCGGTAACGCTGGCATCCACCGCCGGGAACAGGTCGGCCCGCTGGATGCGGTACTGCGCCCGGTAGGCCTCGATGTTCAGTGCGGCGACGCGCAGGTCGCGGTTGTTTTCCAGCGACACTTCGATCAGCCGCTGCAGTTGCGGGTCCTTGAAGAACTCGCGCCAGCCGATGTCGGCGGAGGCGTTGGCCGGCTGTGCCGCAGCGTAGGCGTCGCCCTGCGGATAGGCCGCGGCCACGGGCGCCTCTGGGCGCTCGTAGTCGGGGATCAGCGAGCAGCCGGACAATACGGCTGCCGTGATAGCGAGGGACAAAAAGGATTTTTTCATATCAATGCCCCTTCTCGGTGGCTTCCTGGTCCCTGGACGCGGAGTCCTTGAACAGGGTACTGACCACCACATAGAACAACGGCACCCAGAAGATCGCGAGGATGGTCGCAGTGACCATGCCGCCGATCACGCCGGTACCGATCGCGTGCTGGCTGCCCGAGCCTGCGCCGGTGGAGATCGCCAGCGGCAGCACGCCGAGGACGAAGGCCAGGGAGGTCATGACGATCGGGCGCAGACGCATCCGGCACGCCTCGATGGCCGCCTCGACTATGCCCTTGCCCTGCTCGTGCAGCTCCTTGGCGAACTCGACGATGAGGATCGCGTTCTTCGCCGACAGGCCGATGGTCGTCAGCAGGCCCACCTGGAAGAACACGTCGTTGGACAGGCCGCGCATGGAGGTCGCCAGCAGCGCACCGATGACGCCCAGCGGCACCACCAGCATCACCGAGAACGGGATCGACCAGCTCTCGTACAGCGCCGCCAGGCAGAGGAACACCACGATCAGCGACAGGGCGTAGAGCGCGGGGGCCTGCGAGCCGGACAGGCGCTCCTCGTAGGACAGGCCGGTCCAGGCATAGCCGACGCCCTTGGGCAGTTGCTTGACGATGTCCTCGACCGCCGCCATGGCTTCACCGGTGGAACGGCCCGCGGCCGGTTCACCGAGGACTTCCATGGCCGGCACGCCGTTGTAGCGCGCAAGCTTGGGCGAGCCGTAGCTCCACTCGCCGGTGGCGAAGGCACTGAACGGCACCATCTCGCCGGCGCTGTTGCGCACGTACCACTTGTCCAGGTCCTCCGGGCTCATCCGCGCATTCGGACGGCCTTGCAGGTAGACCTTCTTCACCCGGCCGCGGTCGATGAAGTCGTTGACGTAGTTCGAGCCCCAGGCGATGGAGATGGTGCTGTTGATGTCCGCCAGCGAGATGCCCAGCGCGCTGGCCTTCTCGTCGTCGATCAGCAGCTTGTACTGCGGTTCGTCGTTCAGGCCGTTGGGACGCACGCGTTGCAGCACCGGGTTCTGCGCGGCCAGGCCGAGGAACTGGTTGCGCGCCTGCATCAGCACTTCGTGGCCGACGCCCGCCTGGTCCTGGAGGAAGATGTCGAAGCCCACGGCGTTACCCAGTTCGAGCACCGCCGGCGGGGCGAAGGCGAACACCATCGCGTCCTTGAAGCTGAAGAAGTGCTGCTGGGCCCGCTGGGCCAGGGCGAATACGCTGTTCTCCGCGCCCGGACGTTCTTCCCAGGGCTTGAGCATGATGAACGCCATGCCCGAACTCTGGCCGCGGCCGGCGAAGTTGAAGCCGGTCACGGTGAATACCGAGGCCACCGAGCTGCTTTCTTTGTCCAGCAGGTACTCGCGCATCGAGTCCACCACCACCTGGGTGCGCTCGGCGGACGAGCCGGCCGGGGTCTGCACCTGGGCGAACAGCACGCCCTGGTCCTCGTCGGGAAGGAACGCGGTGGGGATGCGGGTGAACAGGTAGACCATGCCGGCGAGGATGATCACGTACATCAGCAGGTACGGCATGCGGTGCTTGAGGATCGAGGTGACGCCGCGCTCGTAGCCATGGGTGGTGGCGAGGAACTTGCGGTTGAACCAGCCGAAGAAGCCGCGCTTGTGCTCGCCATGGTCGCCCTTCTCGATGGGCTTGAGCATGGTGGCGCAGAGCGCCGGGGTCAGCACCAGGGCCACCAGCACCGACAGGGCCATGGCCGAGACGATGGTGATGGAGAACTGGCGGTAGATCACCCCGGTGGAGCCGCCGAAGAACGCCATCGGCAGGAACACCGCCGAGAGCACCAGGGCGATACCCACCAGCGCGCCCTGGATCTGGTCCATGGACTTGCGCGCTGCCTCGCGCGGCGACAGGCCTTCCTCGGCCATCACCCGCTCGACGTTTTCCACCACCACGATGGCATCGTCCACCAACAGGCCGATCGCCAGCACCATGCCGAACATGGTCAGGGTGTTGATCGAGAAGCCGAAGGCGGCGAGTACGCCGAAGGTGCCCAGCAGGACCACCGGCACGGCGATCGTCGGGATCAGCGTGGCGCGGAAGTTCTGCAGGAACAGGTACATCACCAGGAACACCAGCAGGATCGCCTCGCCCAGGGTCTTCACCACCTCATGGATGGAGGCGGAGACCACCGGGGTGGTGTCGTACGGGTAGACGATCTTCATGCCCTGCGGGAAGAACGGCTCCAGGGTGCTCAGGGTCGCGCGGATCGACTTGGCGGTGTCCAGGGCGTTGGCGCCGGTGGCCAGCTTGATCGCGATACCCGAGGCCGGCTTGCCGTTGAACTGGGCGTTGATGCTGTAGTCCTGGCCACCCAGGGCGACGTCGGCGACGTCCTTGAGGCGAACCTGGGAGCCGTCGGCGTTGACCCGGAGCAGGATGTTCTTGAACTGGTCGGCGCTCTGCAGGCGGGTCTTGCCGATGATGGTGGCGTTGAGCTGCTGGCCCTTGACCGCGGGCAGGCCGCCCAGCTGGCCGGAGGAGATCTGCACGTTCTGCGCCTGGATCGCCGTCTTCACGTCGCCCGGGGTCATCTGGAAGCTGTTGAGCTTGGCCGGATCGAGCCAGATGCGCATGGCGTACTGCGAGCCGAACACCTGGAAGTCACCCACACCGGCGGTCCGCGACAGCGGGTCCTGGATGTTGGAGACGATGTAGTTCGACAGGTCTTCCTTGGTCATGCTGCCGTCGGTGGAGACGACGCCGACCACCATCAGGAAGTTCTTCACCGCCTTGGTCACGCGGATGCCCTGCTGCTGCACTTCCTGCGGCAGGAGCGGCGTGGCCAGCTGCAGCTTGTTCTGCACCTGGACCTGGGCGATGTCGGGGCTGGTGCCCTGGTCGAAGGTCACGGTGATGGTCATGCTGCCGTCGGAGTTGGACTCCGAGGAGATGTAGCGCAGATGGTCGAGACCGTTCATCTGCTGCTCGATCACCTGCACCACGGTGTCCTGCACCGTTTCGGCGGAGGCGCCCGGGTAGCTCACCTGAATGGCGATGGCCGGCGGCGCAATGGCCGGGTACTGGTTCACCGGCAACTTGAGGATCGACAGACCGCCCGCCAGCATGATCACCAGGGCGATCACCCAGGCGAAGATGGGCCGGTCAATGAAAAACTTCGACATGACGAATCCCCTTGATTAACCCTGCTTGGCCGGCTGAGCGGCGGCGGGCTTGTCGGCGGCACCAGCGGTGGGCGCCACGTTCTTCGCGGGTACGGCCTTGGCCTGGGCGCCCGGCTGGACGTACTGCAGGCCTTCGGTGATCAGGCGGTCGCCCGGCTTCAGGCCATCGCTGACCAGCCAGTAGGCGCCGACTGTGCGTTCGGCCTTGATGGTGCGCAGCTCGACCTTGTCCTCGCCGTTGAGCACCAGCGCCGTCGCCATGCCGCGGAAGTCACGGGTGACGCCCTGCTGCGGCGCCAGGATGGCCTGCTTCTTGATGCCTTCCTGCAGCTGCGCATGGACGAACATGCCCGGCAGCAGCTCCTTGTTCGGGTTGGGGAAGATGGCGCGCACGGTCACCGAGCCGGTGCCCTGGTCAACCGAGACCTCGGAGAACTCCAGCTTGCCCTCGATGGGGTATTCGGAGCCGTCTTCCAGGTACAGCTTGACCTTGGCGGCGTTGTCGCCGGCCTTTTCCAGCTGCCCGGCGGCCAGCTCGCGGCGCAGGCGGATCAGCGAGGTGGAGGACTGGGTGACGTCGACGTAGATCGGGTCCAGCTGCTGCACGGTGGCCAGCGCGGTGCTCTGGCCGTTCTGCACCAGGGCGCCTTCGGTCACGCTGGAGCGGCCGATGCGGCCGGAGATCGGCGAGTACACCTTGGTGTAGCGCACGTTGATCCTGGCGTTGTCAGCCGTGGCCTTGGCCTGCAGGTAGGCCGCCTGGGCGTCGGCGTATTGCTGCTTGCTCACCGCCTCGTCCTTGACCAGTTCCTTGTAGCGCTCGGCCTGCTGCTGGGTGGACACCAGGTTGGCCTGGGCACTCTGCAGGGTCGCTTCATAGGTGGCCGGGTCGATCTGGTACAGCTGCTGGCCTTCCTTGACGTCGCTGCCTTCCTTGAACAGGCGCTTGAGGATGATGCCGTTCACCTGCGGGCGAACCTCGGCGATGCGATACGCGGTGGTGCGGCCCGGCAGTTCGGTGCTCAGGGTCACTTCCTGCGGTTGCAGGGTCACCACACCGACCTCGGGAATCGGCTTCTCCTGCGGGGCCTGGGCTTTGTCGCAGCCGGCAAGAGTGGCCATGGCGACGAGCAGGGCCGGGACCAGGGCGCGCATGGCTGGCTTTCGTTGCATATCGTTGTCCTCGTGAGCGAAGCATCCGGTTTGGCGGTGGGCTTGCCGGTCCGGAAAAGCTGGCAAAAATACTTACATTCAGCTGTGTTTGTAAACGTCCGAAAGCCCTGAGGGAAAACTACTGAAACGTTTTAGCCAATGGCCGATATCGCAGTAGGTTTCCCGCAAGGCAGTCGCGGCGATGAACAAAGTTGATAACATCAACTAAAATACGAAAAAATGGTTGAGCCGATCAACCTGATTTACACAAGGTTTACCGTGACCGAGCCGATGACCCAGCGCGTGAATCCCGACCTGCCGCAGACCCTGATGGAGGTCTTCGACCACTTGCGCGTGAGCCTCCAGGACCAACTGTGCGCGGAGGGTATCGACCTCACGCCGCCGGACATCCGCCTGCTCGAACTGATCGGCGCCGATGCCGGCCAGAGCCTGCAGAGCCTGGGCCGCAAGATGTGCCGCGACAAGGCGCTGGTGACCCGCAAGATCCGCGAAATGGAAGCCCTCGGCCTGGTTCGCCGCGAGCGCAACCCGGAAGATCAGCGCAGCTTCCAGCTGTTCCTCACGGAGGCCGGGAGCCGCATCGACGAGCGCACCCAGGCCATCCTCGCACGCACCCATGACAGTCTGTTCGCGCCGCTGGACGACGAGGAGCAACGCACCCTCGCCCAGCTCCTGCGGCAATGCCTGCAGGGCCGCGCGGACTGACCGCACAAACGAAAACGCCGGCATTCGCCGGCGTTTTCGCAATCCTGCGTCTTACTGACGCACCCCTTCAACCGACAGGGTCAGCTCGACTTCCTGGGAAGCCGGGCCGAGGTCGCGCTGGATGTTGAAGTCCTTCAGCTTGAGGGTGGTGGTGCCGAGGAAGCCGGCACGGTAGCCGCCCCACGGGTCATCGCCCTGGCCGATCAGTTCAGCCTTGATGGTGACCGGCTTGGTCACGCCGTTCAGGGTCAGGTTGCCGGTGATCTCGGCATTCTTGCCGTCGGCCTTCACGGCGGTGGATTCGAAGGTCGCGGTCGGGTTCTTCGAGACGTTCAGGAAGTCCGGGCTGCGCAGGTGCTTGTCACGCTCGGCGTGATTGGAGTTCACGCTGTTGGTGTTGATGGTCACCTTGACCTTGTCGGCGGACGGGTTCTTCTCATCGAAGGTGAAGGCACCGTCGAAGTCGTCGAAGCGGCCGTACAGCCAGCTGTAACCCAGGTGCTTGATGCGGAACTCGATGAAGGCGTGCTGGCCTTCCTTGTCGATCTTGTAGTCGGCGGCCATGGCCTGGCCAGCGGAGAACATGGCGGTACCCAGCGCCAGAGCGGCGAACGTCTTCTTCAGCATTGAAGCAATCTCCCTTTGAGGTGAGGTGTTATTTCGCGGCACGACCGAGCATGCGCACGAGCGTCGCATCGCGGTCGAAGAAATGGTGTTTGAACGCCGCCAGGGCGTGCAGCACGGCCAGTACCACCAGGGTCCAGGCCAGGTACAGGTGGATCGCGCCGGCGATGTCGGCCTGGTCGGTGAGGCCGCTCAGGGTGGCGGGCACGTCGAACCAGCCGAACACGCTGATGGGTTTGCCTTCGGCGGTGGAGATCAGGTAGCCGGCGATGATCACGGCGAACAGCAGCGCGTAGAGCGCCAGGTGGCCGAGCTTGGTGGCCAGGCGGGTCATCTGGCTGTGGTTGGCCGGAGTCGGCGGCGCCGGGCTGATGAAGCGCCAGAGCACCCGCACGATCAGCGCGATGGCCAGGAGGATGCCGATGCTCTTGTGGATTTCCGGAGCGCGGTGGTACCAGGTGTCGTAGTAGTCCAGCTCGCGCATCCACAGGCCCAGGCCGAACAGGCCGAAGATCACCAGCGCACTGCCCCAGTGCAGGAACAGGCTGACCAGGCCGTAGCGAGCGGGGGAGTTACGCCATTGCATCGATCGACATCCTTGAAAACGGGAATTCAAGACTAGCGGTAAATCCATCGAAGAAAAGCAGAAAAATCTGCTTTGAAACATCGATTGACAAGATAGATTCCTGCGCTGAAACGCCCGTCCCAGAGCCAGAAACGACAATGCCGGCTTGCGCCGGCATTGTCTGTAGGACCCTTCCTATCAGAAGGGAAGCCAGGACATGATGCCCTTCTTCTCGCCCTTCTCGGCCGGCTTGTCGCTGGCGGCCGGCTTGTTCTCGGCGACCATGGCCTTGCCTTCGAGCACCGGCGTCCTGCCGGCCTGCAGGTCGCGCACCTGGGCAGCAGCGCGCTTGCCGCTGCGCAGGGCACCTTCGATGGTGCCCGGATACAGCGCGTCGGTGTGCTCGCCGGCGAAGGCCACGCGCGCCACCGGGGTTTCCCACACGCGCCAGAAGCGGCTGATCTGCCCCGGGCCATAAGCCAGGTAGGAACCGCCGGTGCCGACGTCGGTGCTGTAGCGACGCATTTCATAGCCGTCGTAGGCGCCGCGCATCTTCGGGTAGTACTTGTTCATGCGGATCAGCACCTGCTCGGAGAGCTGGCGGTCACCGAACGCCTGCATCACCCGGGCGTTGTCGCCGGACAGGTTGATCAGCACGTTGGCGCCGCCCTTGGTCGCGGGCTCGACCCAGATCATGCCCAGGCCCTGGTCGCTGTAGATCTCGCCGGACAGGCGCGACTTGTCGTCCCAAACCGGGCGCTTGAACTTCATCAGGATCTGGTCGCGCCAGCCGTAGTTGGTGCCCTTGAGCGCGGCCAGCTGCTTGTCGTTCAGGCCCGGGGTCAGGGTGATGTTGCCCAGGGCGCGCAGCGGCACGGCCAGCACCAGGTAGTCGGCGGTGTAGCCGGTTGGGCCGACCTTTACGGTCACGCCGTCCTTGTCCTGGCTGATCGCGGTGACCTTGGCGTTGGTCTTGATGGTCTTGATCTGCTTGACGAAGGCCTGGGCCAGCACCTGGCTGCCGCCGGGCAGACGCCCCGCGCGCAGGTCGCGGTCATCGACGCCACGGTATACCCGGCCCTGCTGGGCGAGGTAGAGCAGCGACAGGCGCGACGGCTCGTCGTAGTGCGAGCGGATGCGCTGGTTGACCAGCAGGCGCGCGGTCGGCGACAGGTTCAGCTTGTCCAGCCAGCGAGCGGCAGTGAGCTGGTCGAGGGCGAACAGGGTCTTGTTCGCCAGCGGGTTGAGCGGGTCGTCGATGGAGGCGGACAGCTCGTTCAGCGATTTCTCGAAGCGCTCCAGGTCCGCGGCGACAGTCGGCATCTTGGTTTTCAGATCAGCGCTGCTATAGAACACGCCGTCGATCAGGTAGCTCGGAGTGCGGACGAAGTCCGGCGCCGGCACCGAGTTCACCTTGAGGGTATTCAGGTAGCCGTTGAGGGTCGGCTGGACCTTGTTGTTGCCGATCCACTCGCTGGTGGCCAGGCCCGAACGGCCGCCCACCTGGGGCTTGGCTTCCAGCAGGGTGACCTGCCAGCCCGCCTGCTGCAGCTCGTAGGCCGCGGAAAGACCGGCCAGCCCGCCGCCGACCACGATGGCGGTCGGTTGTTTGTCCTTGCCCAGCGCCACCGCGCTGAACACCCCCAGAGCAAGCAACGCGGCAGCGCGCAGCCATCCCATTTTCATCGCCGGAATTCCCCGAATCGGTGCAAAGGCGCGAAGCATACGTGAGCGCCAGAAAGCCGAATAGCCGTCTTGGTCGGCTGCCCACGCCATGTGTCGTAGGACGTGTCCTTGTTCATCTCAGGTGCATTGCATAGGCTTGCCGACCAGAGCGAGCGGACAGTGACGAAGAGGAGTACCGCCATGGGCCTGAATGCCGAGTGGATGCAGCGCGATCTCGAGGTGCTGTGGCACCCCTGCACCCAGATGAAAGACCACGAGCGCCTGCCGGTGATCCCGATCCGCCGCGGCGAGGGCATCTGGCTGGAGGACTTCGAAGGCAAGCGCTACCTGGACGCGGTCAGCTCCTGGTGGGTCAACGTCTTCGGCCACGCCAACCCGCGCATCAACCAGCGCATCAAGGACCAGGTCGACCAGCTGGAGCACGTGATCCTCGCCGGCTTCAGCCATCAACCGGTGATCGAGCTGTCCGAACGGCTGCTGCGCCTGGCGCCGGCCGGCTTCTCCCGCGTCTTCTACGCCGACAGCGGCTCGGCCGGCATCGAAGTGGCGCTAAAGATGAGCTACCACTACTGGCACAACCTCGGCCAGCCGGAGAAGAAGCGCTTCATCACCCTGACCAACAGCTACCACGGCGAGACCGTGGCGGCGATGTCGGTGGGCGACGTGGCGCTGTTCACCGAGACCTACAAGTCGCTGCTGATGGACACCATCAAGGTGCCGACCCCCGACTGCTACCTGCGCCCCGAAGGCGTGAGCTGGGAAGAGCATTCGCGGACGATGTTCGCCGCCATGGAGCAGGCGCTGGAGCAGCACCACAAGGAAGTCGCGGCGGTCATCGTCGAACCGCTGGTGCAGGGCGCCGGCGGCATGCGCATGTACCACCCGATCTACCTCAAGCTGCTGCGCGAGGCCTGCGACCGCTACGGCGTACACCTGATCCACGACGAGATCGCCGTGGGCTTCGGCCGCACCGGCACGATGTTCGCCTGCGAGCAGGCCGGCATCACCCCGGACTTCCTGGTGCTGTCCAAGGCGCTGACCGGCGGCTACCTGGCGATGAGCGCGGTGCTCACCACCGACAAGGTCTACCAGGCCTTCTACGACGACTACGCCACCCTGCGCGCCTTCCTCCACTCGCACACCTACACCGGTAACCCGCTGGCCTGCGCCGCTGCCCTGGCGACCCTGGACATCTTCGAGCAGGACAACGTCATCGAGGCCAACAAGGCCCTGGCGGCCAGGATGGCCAGCGCCACCGCGCACCTGGCCGACCACCCGCACGTCTCGGAAATCCGCCAGACCGGCATGATCCTCGCCATCGAGATGGTCCAGGACAAGGCGACGAAAACCGCCTACCCGTGGCAGGAACGCCGCGGCCTGAAGGTGTTCCAGCACGGCCTGGAGCGCGGCGCCCTGCTGCGCCCGCTGGGCAGCGTGGTGTACTTCCTGCCGCCGTACATCATCACCCCCGAGCAGATCGACTTCCTCGCCGAGGTCGCCAGCGAAGGCATCGACATCGCCACCCGCGACAGCGTGAGCGTGGCGGTCAGCGAACGCTTCCCCGAGCATCGCGATCCAGGCTGATCGGCTACAAGCGGCAGGCCGAAAGCTTTAAGCTTGCCGCTTTCCCCCAGCAGTTCGACATCGCCATGCGCCTCTCCCGCTTCTTCATCGACGCCCCGCTCTCCCTCGGCCAGCACGAGCTGCCCGAAGCCCAGGCCCACTACATCGGCCGCGTGCTCAGGCACTCGGCGGGCGACGCCGTGCAGCTGTTCGACGGCTCGGGCCGCGAATACCTGGGTGAGCTGATCGAGGTGGGCAAGAAGAACGTCCGCGTGGAACTGCGCGAAGCCTTCGACGGCCAGGCCGAATCGCCGCTACGCGTGCACCTGGGCCAGGGCCTGTCCCGCGGCGAGCGCATGGACTGGGCGATCCAGAAGGCCACCGAACTGGGCGCCAGCGAGATCACCCCGATCGTCAGCGAACGCTGCGAAGTGCGCCTGAAGGACGAGCGCGCCGACAAGCGCATGGCCCATTGGCGCCAGGTGGCGATCAGCGCCTGCGAACAATGCGGCCGCTCGGTGCTGCCGGTGCTCAACGCGCCGGTCACCCTGGCCGACTGGCTGGAGAGCTGCGAGGCCCAGCTCAAGCTCGTACTGCACCCAGTGGCCGAGCCACTGACCAGCCATGACAAGCCGGCCAGCCTGGCCTTCCTGATCGGCCCGGAAGGTGGGTTGAGCGATGCGGAAGTAGAACAGGCCAAGGGCGCCGGATTCCATGCCGCCCGCCTCGGCCCGCGCGTACTGCGCACAGAGACCGCTCCAGTGGTAGCGCTGAGCGTGGCGCAGCAGCTTTGGGGTGATTTCTAAGCGGTTCGGCGTGGGGCGGGTTCGCGAGCAAGCTCGCTCCTACGAAAAGCGCACCGAGCTAACCGGCTGCCTGTAGGCGCGAGCTTGCTCGCGAACAGCCCCACGCAGGCCTGTCCAGTCAACTCAGACGCCGCGCAACGCCAACCCCGCCAGCACCAGCAATACGACCCCGCACAACGCATGACTGACCCGATGCCAGCGTGGCGAGGCATTGCGCCGCAGCCAGTCCACCAGCGCGGCGCAGAGGAAGCAGCAGAGCACCGAGGCGGTCATGAAGCCGGCGAAGAACACCAGCGAGTCCCCCAGCGACGGCACGCCATCGACCAGCCCGGCCATGGCGCCGCCCAGCGCACCCCAGTAGACGATGTTCTTCGGGTTCGACAGCGAGAGCATGGCCCCGGAAGCGAAGGCTCCGGCGTTGTGCTCGCCCGCCTCGCCCTCTTCCACCACGCCGACACGACGGGCATCCAGCAGGCTCTGCACGCCCAGCCAGGCGAGATAAGCGGCACTGGCCAAGGTCAGCGGCAGGCGCAGGGTTTCGTGACCCAGCAGCAGCGCCAGCCCGGTCAGGCCGATCAGCGCCCAAACCGCGTCGCCGATCAGCGAGCCGAACTGCACCAGCAGCGCCGGACGAAACCCACCCTTCAGCCCGCGCCGCAGGGTTTCGGCGAGGACCGCGCCGGGGGACAGGCAGAAGACGACGCCGAACAGCAGCGCGGCAAAGAAGAGAGTCATGGGTCAGTTCTCGAACCAGTGGGCGATGGCGCAATTCTGCCTGCCCACAGGCGGACGTACTTGAACCGGATTGCTCAGCGCAGGGCGCGCTGGAAGCTGCCCGGCGAAACGCCATAGGCCGCGCGAAAGTGCCGGTTCAGGTGGCTCTGGTCGGCGAAGCCCAGTTCATGGGCCACTTCGGTGGCTGGCAGCCCTGAGCGCAGCAAGGCCTGGGCGCGGCGTGTGCGCAGTTGCATGGCCCACTGCCGCGGGCTCAGGCCGACCTGCTTCTGGAAGCTGCGCAGCAGGTGGAAGCGCGACAGGCCGAGGTAGGCCGCCATCTCGTCGAGGCTGGGTTGCCGCGCCAGATCGGCGGCCAGCCAGTCCTGCAGATCGGAAATCCGCCCCAAGCTGTCCAATCCTTCCCGCGGCAGGCGCACACCCATGGCGCGGGCGATCTCGGCCAGCAGCAGCGTCAGGCGCTCTTCGCCGCGCTGGCGAACGAAGCTGTCATCAGCCAGCACGCGCTCGACGGCATCGGCCATGGCAGCGGTCAGGGCGGGCAGGCGCGCAGTGGGACGTTCGAATTCCAGGCGCTGCAGACCGAGCATTGCGGCCAGTTGCTCCGGTGCGACATAGAGGCTGACGAACTGCCAGGGCTGGCCTTCAGCAACGCCGCCGCCCTGAATCTGGCCGGGATTGTAGGTGGTGAAGGCGCCCGGGCCGGCGTCGAAGGTGCGGCCATCCAGCCATACGCTTTCCTCGCCGCGCAGGTTGGCGCTGATGACGAATTCGTCATGGCTGTGGCGTTCGAAACGGTGGCCGCCAAGGGTGGCGCTGGCGACCTCGAAGCCGGGTTGTTCCCCCAACTGGGCAAGGCGCAGGCCACCGCTCATGGCAGGTTCAGATCAGGCCGGAGTCGGCCAGTTTCTGCTCCAGCGCGGCCAGGTCGGGGATACGCGCCTGGGCGTCGCCCAGGTCCACCGCATCCAGTTCCAAAGGTGCCAGCGGCACGTCCAGGCGCTTGAGATCGGCGCCGACCTTCAGCGAACGCGGGATGCCCTGCACCAGCAGGGCGAAGAACTTCACGTTGGGGCGGCCGCCGAGGGCGTTGACCACGATCACCCGCGCGCCTGGGCTGACTTCAGCCTGGCCGTCGGAGGCCGCCTCGAAGGACAGCAGCGGCAGGCGCAGGTCGCGCCAGGCCACCTGGCCCAGGTACCAGGACGGCAGGCCGTCCACCGGGTGCGGGGCGCGGTAGGTGATCAGCTCGGCCACCGCGACGTTGGGTAGCAGCAGGTTGCGGTCGGCCAGCGGCACCAGCAGGCCGGTCAGGCTGCCGGGGGCGGCAGTCGCCACGGCGGCATTGGCGACGCTGGTATTGGCGACGGGGAGATCACTCATCGGGCCTTGTCTCACTGCGTGACCAAGCCGGCGCATTGCTCGGCGAGGTGATTGACCAGCGCTGCCGCGAGTTCTCGCGGGTCGCCGGAAAGGGTGCTGTAGCCGCCTTCGCGCAGGCTGTCGGGCATGCTGGAGCAGGCGCAGCTGTCGGCGCGCTGGGTCCAGATCGGCGCGCCCTGGCGACGCACGTAGGCCGCGGCGGCGCTGCCATCGCTGCACATGCCGCTGAACACGATCACGCCACAACGGTCGCCGTACTGCTGGGCGAGGTTGAGCATCATCTGGTCGATGGACGGGCTGTAGGGCTCCGGCCAGCTGCGATCTTCCACGCGCATGCGCGCCGAGCCGTCGAAGCCCAGCTCGCGGGAGATCGGCACCACCACGACTTCGCCGCAGCGCACCGGGTCGCCGTCGCGCACGGTGTTGACGTGCCACTGGCTGTGGCGGCCGACCGCTTGCGGCAGGTTGGCCTCGAAGGAAGCGTCGATGTGCTGGGCATACAGGAAGCCCACCGGCAGGCCGCCGGGCAGCGCATCGAGGAAAGTCTTCACCGCCGCCGGGCCGCCCAGCGAGGCGGCCAGCAGCCAGACCTGCGCCGCCGGTTCGCCAGCCTTGAGCGGGGAAGAGGCGAGGTCGTCAGGCAGCGCCACGCGGGCCGGGCGCTGCGCTTCGTCGAGC
>NZ_JBGLYK010000144.1:0-15318 GCF_047304025.1 Pseudomonas sp. Pseusp97
TGGCCTGGGGCCGCTCGTGCTCGAGCAGCAGCAGGGCCTGCAGCCACTCGAAGCGGTGCGGCTCGGCGCGCAGGCGCCGGCTCAGAGAGTGATGGGCTGGCCGGCCTGGGGTTGCCATCGGCAAATCTCCTGGTCCGATTGCACCAGCACCGTACGCACGAAGCGGTTGGCATTGGCGTAGAGCGAAAAGAACTGCGCGAGCACGGCGCCGAACAGCACCGCACTGGCACCGACGAAGGCCTGGCGTTCGAGGTGCACGCGAACCTCCAGGCCGTTGCGCCAACCGCGCCAGGCATCGCTGCCGACGTGGTCGACCACGCGCGCGCAGTCCAGCCGGACCAGCCCTTCGATCTGCCGGGCGGCCAGCTTGTCTTCGCTGAAGTCGTGCAACGCGAGGATTTCCCGCAGGGCATCGAGGGCTTGCGGGCCTTCCACCAGCGACAGGTGATTGAGCGTGAGCTGCGAGACCAGCTGCCAGCGTGAAGGGCCATCCAGAGCTGGCTGGCATTGCCGGCTCGGTGCGCGCAGCAGGCTAGCGCGGGCCACCGGGCCGGGGCGCTCGAAGGCCAGCTCGGTGCCGGCCGGCAGGTACTCGGCCAGGCTGCGGTTGGTGCACAGCAGCTCCGCGCTGAGGCTGTACTGGGGCGTTTCTTCAAGGGGTTGCAGGCCGGCGTCCACCAGGGTCAGCAACAGGTCGCTGCCACGTCGGTTGGGCGTCATGCCCTCGACCCGCCGTGCGTGCCAGTAGAGGCCGAATGCGCCGGGGCGGTGCTGGGTGCCGTGGTAGGGTGCGACCTCGACCACTCCCAGCGGGGTACTGGCGCGGAGGGAGCGGATGCTGTGGATCTCCACCGAGTTCTCGCGGTGGGCGTCGGCGATCAGGCGGTATTCGCTGCGTGTGCCGTCCGGCCGCAGTGGCTCCGAGGTGCGCGGGAACAGGTTGATCGCCGGGACGCAGCCCAGCGCGAGGTCGCTGGCCTGCAGGGTCAGGCGGGCGGGCGCGGGGCGGTCGAAAAGGATGTAGAGGTAGAGCTGCTCGCCGCTGGCACGCAGGCCCTGGAGCGGCAGGTCGAAGAAGGCGAACTTGTCGGGGAAGGCGAAGTATTCGGCGAGCAGGCGCAAGCCGGGATGCACGCGCTCATCCTCCGGCAGCAGGGCCTGTTCGGCGGCGAAGCCGACCCGCTGCGGCAGGCCGGCGAGACGTTGCGGTTCGGCGCCCTCGGCCTCGGCGATGAGGCCGCAGGCATGGGCGCCGAGCAGGTCGTAAAGGGCGGCCTTGGCGACGGCGTTGGCGGTCAGGTGGATGCGCAGGCTATCGATGTCCAGTGCTGCCCAGCCGTCCTTGTCGAGGCAGCGCAGGTCCAGTCGCAGGGCGCCACGCACGCCGGCGCTGCCGGTGGCGGCCTGGGCTTCCTCGGCGCCGAGCAGTACCGCTTCCTCGATGCGCAATGGCCACAGGGTGACTTCGTCGGTGGTGCGCCAGTGCAGGGTCTGGCCGCGAAGTTCTTCAGGCAGTTCGATGCGCTCCTGGCCCGGCACGCTGACGAACAACGGGGTGCCGCGCGGCAGGTGGAAGCCGGCGCTCAGCTTGCCCTTGGCCGGGTCCGGCTCGAAGCGCACCACGGCGCAGGAGGGCAGGGGCCGCAGGGCAAGGGGATAGAGTTGCTCCAACAGGGCGTCGCTGAACTGCGCGTAGTCGTCGTCCAGGCGTCTCTGCAGCCGCGCGGCAAGCAGGGCGAAGCCTTCCAGCAGGCGCTCGACGTGGGGGTCGCCGCACTCACCGGGGCCCAGTTCCAACCGCCGTGCCACCTTGGGGTAGCGCGCCGCGAAACCGGCGCCGGCGTGGCGCAACCAGGTCAGTTCGCGCTGGTAGTAGTCCAGCAGTTCGGCATCAATCGAGTCGCTCATGGCGTACTTCCAGTGTTCCGCCAACGGGGATGAGTTCGAACAGCAATGGCGCGCGGTCGGCGCCCTGGCGCAGGTTGCCGAGCAGGCGCACGCGTAGGCGCTGCGGATGCTGCGGATCGGCGTCGACCACCACTTCGCTCAGCCCCAGGCGCGGCTCGAAGCGAGCAACCGCCCGGCGGATTTCCCGTGCCAGGTGCAGGCGGTCAGCCTCGCGGCGGGCCTGCAGGGCCGTCCAGTCGGCAATGCCGTAGGCCAGGATGCCAACACCGTTGCCGGCAGGGCTGCGGCTGTTGAGCAGGCGTGACAGTTCCTGCGCGACCGAAGCCGCCAGGGCGCGCTGGTCGAAGGCCGGTTTCGCCTCTCCGGCGTCGGAGAGGCGGTCCAGCAACGGTGGCCGTGCGATGCCGTGCAAGGCCGGGCTGCCTTAGCTGGCCAGCTTGTTGGCGGCCAGGTCCCAGGTCGACGCGGCGGTGCCTTCCTTGCTGCCGTCGTCCTTTTGCGCGGTGAGCTCCCATTTGATCTTGGTGAAGTTCAGCGACAGGGTTTCCACCGGCTTCCCACCGGCGCCACCGCTGACGCTGACGTTCGACAGCACGACGTTGTCCAGGGTGTAGGTAATGAACGGCATGATTTTCCCATCGCCCTCGGCGGCGTTGCGACCGATGGTCAGGGTGGCGGAGGGGATGGCCTTGCCGGAGCAGCAGTATTCGTTGAGCGTCGGGGTCGAGGTGTCGACGAACTTGGTCAGGGTGAATTCGCCGATGTGCGGCTTGCCGGAGGTGCGCTCCGAGTTGCTGACATCGTTGGTCACCTGCATGGCGACGTTGTGGCTGTACGACATGATTTCGATCTTGTTTTCGAAGCCTGCCAGCAGGCTGTCGCCCTTGATGTCGTCGCCCAGGTCGAGAAGTATCGCGTCCATGTTGGAAAACTCCGCAGCTTGAAAGAGGGGGATCAGGTGAAGGGGCCGCCCGAAAGGGCGGCCCCCTGGCTCAGGCGGCGACCGGCGGCGGCAGGCTGGCGACCAGGCGGATCGAGGCGGTCAGTTCCTCGAGCTGGAAGTGCGGGCGCAGGAACACCGTGGCACGGTAGACCCCGGGCTTGCCGGCGACCTCGCTGACATCCACGCGCGCCTCGCGCAGCGGGTACTGCGCCTTGATCTCCTGCGGGGCGTTGTCGTTGATCAGCACGTAGTCGGCGATCCAGTTGTTGAGGTAGGTCTGCACGTTGTCGCGGGTCATGAAGCTGCCCACCTTGTCGCGCATGATCACCTTCAGGTAGTGGGCGAAGCGCGAGGCTGCCAGCACGTACGGCAGCATCGCCGAGAGCCGCGCGTTGGCGTTGGCCTCGTTGGTGTTGTACTGGCGCGGCTTGTTGGTCGACTGGCCGCCGAAGAACACAGCGAGGTCGGTGTTCTTCTTGTGGCACAGGGCGATGAAGCCCAGGTCGTTGAGTTCCTTCTCGCGGCGGTCGGTGATCGCCACTTCGGTCGGGCACTTGAGCGACAGGTCGCCCGCCTGGGTGCGGAAGGTATGCGCCGGCAGGCCTTCGACGGCGCCGCCGCCTTCGCTGCCGCGGATCGCCGCGCACCAGCCGTATTTGCTGAAGGCTTCGGTGATGCGCTGGGCCAGGACCCACGCCGCGTTGCCCCAGAGGTACTTGGCGTGGTCGGTGCCGTCCACGTCCTCGACGAAGTTCATGCCTTCCACCGGCAGGGTTTCCGGGCCGTAGGGCAGGCGCACCAGGAAGCGCGGCAGAGCGAGGGAGACGTAGCGCGAATCCTCGCTCTCGCGGAACGAGCGCCACTTGATCAGCTCCAGGCTCTCGAAGACCTTGCTCAGGTCACGCGGCACCGCCAGTTCGGTGAAGCTGCCCATGTCGAACAGGCGAGGGCTGGCCGCAGCGATGAAGGGCGCGTGGGCCGCGGCGGCGACGTTGGAGAGTTTTTCCAGCAGGGCGATGTCCTGCGGATGGCGGCCGAAGGAGTAGTCGCCTACTAGCAGGCTGAACGGGTGCCCGCCGAAGGTGCCGTATTCCTCTTCGTAGATCTTCTTGAACAGCGCGCTCTGGTCGAACTCGACGGCCTTCTCCAGGTCGTTCTGCAGGTCCTGCTGGCTGACGTTGAGCAGGCGCAGCTTGAGGCGCGAGCCGGTCTCGCTGTTCTGCACCAGCTGGTGCAGGCCGCGCCAGGAGGATTCAAGTTGCTGCAGCTCCGGATGGTGGAGGATCTGGTTGAGCTGGGCGCTGATCAGCTCATCGATTCGGCCGATACGCTCGTTGATCATGGCCACGGTGTCCTTGCTGACGGCCATGCCTTCGTCGAGGACCTGGGTGGCGAACTCCGCGAGCATGTCGCGGGCGTATTCCTGCTGGCTGTCGTCGTGGGCCATGCGGCCGTCGGCAATGATGCGGTCAAGCAGGTCGAGGGTCTGGGTGTTGCCTTCGGCGCCTTGCGCCGCGGCGGAGCTGGGTTTGGCCATTGCTGTGCTCTCCTGGCGGCGGGATCAGGCTTGCGGTTCGGCAGGTGCTTCGCCTTCGTCGGCGGCGGCCTGGGCAGTGTCGTTGGCGGCGCCGGCATCGGCGGTCACCGGGTGGGTTGCACGGATTTCCTGCAGGCCTTCGGTGTTGCTCACCACGTCCTGCAGCAACTGGTCCAACTCATCATTGCCATCGAGCTTGGTGAGCAGGTCGCGCAGGCGCTGGCGAGCTTCGAACAGACGGCGAAGGGGCACGACCTGATTGACGATGCTGACCGGGTCGAAGTCGTCGATGTGCTTGAAGTTCAGCTCGACATTGAGCCGGCTTCCGTCGCTGCTCAGTGTGTTGTCGACCTGCAGCGCCACGCGCGGTCCGATGGACGAGAGCACGGCGTTGAAGTTATCGCGGTCAATCTCGGTGAAGCGGCGCTCGCCGAGCTTTGGAAGGGGAGTGACGGGCTTGCCGGAGAGGTCGGCGAGAATGCCTACCACCAGCGGCAGCTCCTTCTTCTCGATGGCGTTGCCGATTTCCACGTCGTAGGTGATCTGGACCCGAGGCGGACGCACTCGGTCCAGTTTGTGCTGCGTGCTTTCTGCCATGCTGGCGAACTCCACTGCGTAGGAGACGGGCACGCCGCAGCGGGGCTCGCTGTCGTCGCGCTCCTTGGCTGGACCACACGACAGGAAGGGGAAATGCGATACAGGCCTGTCCTTGGCGATCCCATCTGAACTCGTTTATCGACGAGCTAACCAAGCACGCTAGATCAGGTTGGTGAAAACGCAAATCCGAAACTAATCTCTGACAGCCATCTCACAAGGACGTTTCATGAAGTCGACGAAAGCCTGCCTCTGTGCTGTGCTCCTGGCAGTTCTCGGAGGCTGTTCCTGGTTCGGTCCGAAGGTCGATGTCGACCGCCTGACCCTCGATGTCGCGAGCAAGGCCAATGGCGATTCGCCCATCGCCGTGGACTTCGTCGCGGTCCAGGATGCGGACCTGCTCAAGCTGCTCTCGGCAATGAGCGCCAAGCAGTGGTTCAGCGACCGCGAACAGTACCGCCGCGACTACCAGAAGCAGCTCTCGGTGTGGAGCCTCGAGCTGGTGCCCGGGCAGTTCATGGAGGCCAGGGACTTCCCCCTGGCCGGCAAGCCGGCTTCTGGACTTTTGGTCTTTGCCGGCTATAACACTCCCGGCGCCCATCGCATGCGCCTGGATCAGCAGCCCAACGTATGGCTGCGTTTCGACAGCAGGGAGATGCGCCTGCTGAGTGCCGAGGAGCACTGAACCACCGCCTTTCCAGGCGGGCCCATGACAATCCAGGACGTCGAAGGGGGAGTGGTGTGAGAGTTCTGCCTGACGCAGTTTGTTGGCACGAAGGGATGCAACTGCTTCCCCAGCACTTCCAGCTCCAGGGACTGCGCGCCGAGGTGCTGTCCGCGCGCCTGGCCCATGCGGCCAACCCCTGGTTCTGGGGGCTCGAACACCTGGAGCTGGACCCTTCCGCCCTGAGCTCCGGCGTGGTGCGTATCCTCGCGCTGGAGGCGATCCTGCCCGATGGCTTGCCGGTCAGCCTCAGCCCGGGCGATACCCTGATCTTCGACACAACGACCGCCATCGCCGCCTCCCCCGATGCCAGCATCACCCTCTACCTCGCACTCAGCCCGCTCGCCCGTGGCGGCAAGGTGCTGCCGCTCAAGGGTCGCCTGCAATCCCTGAGCGGGCCGGCCGTGCCGGACCTGGCAAGTGGCGAAAATCCGGAACCCGTTGTCGTCTGGCGCCCGGCCCTGCGGCTGGTGACCGAAGCCCAGCGCGCCGACTCGGTGTGCCTGCCGCTGCTGCGCGTAGGCAAGGACGCCGGTGGCTTCGTCGGCCTGCCTTACGTGGCCCCCACTCCGCGAATCGCACCGGCGACGATGCTGGGACAGGCGCTGGTGGCGCTGTGCGCCCATGCGCGGGAGAAATGCGTGTTTCTCGCTGGCCGCCTGCGCCAGGCGCAGCAGGCGGAAAACACCGAGGACAGCCAGGAAATCCGCCGCCAGCTGGCGGCGCTGTGGGCGCGCCTGCCGGAGCTGGAGGCTTCGCTCTACAGCGGTACAGCGAGCCCGGCACAACTGCATGGCCTGCTGTGCGGCATGGCCGGCAGCTGGAGCGTACTCGATCCGCTGGGCGGCGTTCCGGCCTTCCCGACCTTCGATTTCAATGAACTGCTGCGGACTTTCAACCCGGTGATCGAGTGGCTGGAAGCCACCCTTGGCAGGGTGCGCGCGGGCTATCGTAGTCTGGCATTTGAGCGGCGCGGCAATGACTTCGCGCTGGCCCTGCCGGACCTGCGATCGCCGGTACAGCGTCTGGTCATCGGCCTGCGCATGCCGCCCGGTTGTGGCGAGGAGCAGGCGCACGAGTGGCTGTCACGCTGCATCGTCGCCTCCGAATCCAGCCTGGCGATACTGGGCAGGCAGCGTATGTCCGGCCTGGAACATCTGCCCATGAGCCGCGCCGAACAGATCGCCTACAGCGTAGGGGAGGACACCCACCTGTTCGTGGTGCAGGCCGAGGGCGACTGGTTCGATCCCGCCCAGCGCCTGTGCCTGCGCGCCGCCGCGGCAGGCAGCGGCGGTGGCAGTCCCTGGCAGGTCGTGCTGTTCATCGTGGACGGCGCCAGCGGCGCCTGAGGCAGGGAAGCGAAGATGCTTGAAGGGAGTCAGGCGATCTATCCGCCGTCGTTCGGCGAGGCACCCCTGAGTAGCGCTTTCCAGGGCGCCTGGCTGGAGTGGCGCAGGCGCTGGGAAGACCTGCGCGAATCCACCGGCGACGACAGCGCGGCCCTCGAACGGGTTGCCGACGAAGCCCAGGCGGTGGTGCGTCGCCTGTGGCGCAGCGCCAATGCCAGCGTCGGCGATGCCGCCGGCGATCAGGTCAAAGGTATGGTCTACGCCTTCGTCGCACTGCTCGACGAAAGCCTGCTGTTCGACCCCTGGAATGGCCAGTCCGGGTGGCAGGAACGGCCGCTGGAATCCCGTCTGTATGGTACGCGCAATGCCGGCGAGCGCGTGCCCCAGGCGATTCATCGCCTGCTGGACACCCGCGCACCGGGCACTCGTGATCTTGCCAACGTCTACCTGCAATGCCTGTTGCTGGGCTTCCACGGCAAACTACGCGGCCCGAAGGGCGAAGCGCTCCATGAGAAGTGGCGGCATGCGCTGTTCGCCCATGCCTGGCAGCGTGACGCCGAGGTGCCAGCGCTGCTGGAGACCCTGGCGCGTCCGGCCGCTGCAGCGCCGCTGCGACTGCCATTGCGGCGCGCCTTGCCCGACGGCCTGCGCCTGACGCTGATGGTTGTCGCCGGCGTCCTTCTGCTCATCGTCCTCGGCCATTGGCTGTGGAGCGACGTGCGCGGTGAACTGGCGCCCCTGCTCGACCTCGCCTGGGCGGCTACATTCCCGGAGCTGGCGGCTTGAGCGGCTGGCTGGTGCTGGCCCTGCTGTTGCTGCTGGTGGTGGCGCTGGCGGTCGCGGGTTTCCTCTGGCTGCGCAGCAAGGGAGGCGAAGCGGTACGCGCTTTCTACCTGACCGTGCGACAGATGGAGCAGGACCACGATGTCGCCGATCGCTACGACGTTCCCTGGTATCTCCTGCTGGGCGACCCGCTGCTGGGCGAGCGCCTGGCTGCGGACTGGAGCCTGGCCCCGGTGAACCGCCCGGCCTGGTTCGGCCGCTGGTGGGCCGATCAGGACGGCGCCGTGCTGGCGGTGCCGCAGACCCTGTTCATGCCGGAAGAGGGTGTGCCGTCGTCACTGCAGCCCTGGCGGCGGTTGCTCAGCCTGCTGCTGCGCATGCGCCCGCGTCGCCCGCTGGATGGCGTGATCTGGGTGGTGCCGGCGGAGCGTCTGCTGGACCCGGCCAGCCTTGCCCTGGAAAGCATCCAGCTGCGTCGGCGCTTCAACGACCTGTTGCAGCGGCTGGGGCTTAGCCTGCCGGTCTACGTGGTGGTGACCGGGCTGGAAGAACTCGATGGATTCGCCGAACTGCGCGCGGCGCTGCCTGCCGAGGTTCGCGAGCGACCGCTGGGCTGGGCCTCGCCCTCGCAGGCGGATGCGGCCTGGCAGGGCGAGCACCTGGAGCGCGGCTTCGACCAAGTATTGCAGGCGTTGCAGGCGGCGATACTCGAAGCGGGCGTGCTCAAGGGGCAATTGAGCGAGGAGCTGTATCGCTTCCCGCAGGCGCTGGAGAGTCTGCGCGAAGGTCTGCGCCAGCGACTGGAACCGGTCTTCCAGGGCAATGCGCTGGGTGAAGCACCGCGCTTGCGTGGCCTGTACTTCAGCGGCGCGTACCGCATGGCTCCCAGTGGTGACGACTGGGCGCTCTCGGCGCGGGAGGAGGCACCCGCGCAGTTGCTGTTCACCCAGCATCTCTGGCAATCGCGCCTGCTCGCCGAGCGTGGGTTGGCCCAGGCCGTGCCCCGAGTCCTGCGTCTGCGCCAACGCTCGCAGCGTGTGCTTGGAGCGGTGGCTGGTGTGATCGGCGTCTGCTGGCTATTGGGGATGCTCTGGGTCTGGCACGTGGATTCCCGCGAGGCGCAGGCGCTGGGGCAGCGCATCCTGGCCATGCAGCGTGGGCATGGCGAAGGCGAAGCGGGCGCCGCATCGCCGGAGGAAGCCGCCCGACAACGCCTGCAGGCCTACTGGGCGCTGCTGCAGGCTGCGCCGCGCTGGCACTTCAGCTCACTGGTATATCCGAGCTCCTGGTTCTCCGGTTTCGACGAGCACATGGATGAACTGCTGCGCGACCTGACCCGCCGCGAAGTGCTGGTGCCGCTGCAGCAGGCGCAGGCCGCTGAACTGGTCCGGCTGCGCGCCATTCGCAGCAGCGAGCGCCGCGCCAACGTGCAGAGCGACAGCCCCGAGCAATGGCCGAACTTCGTCGCTGCTCGCGACCTGGCGCACGGCGTACTGGCCTTCGAGCAGCGCAACCGCTGGTACACCGAGCTGCGTGCCGGCACCTCGAAGAACGCTCTGGAAACCCTCGGCAAACTGGGCGAACAGGCCTACGGCCTGACCCTGGAACCGGGCTCCCTGCGCAATGCAGGCTACCTGCAGTCCGTGCTCGGCCAGGGCATTCCCGATGCTCCGGCATCCGTCGACCCCGGTCCGCGCGAGGGCCAGTTGGCGCGCAACTTCGACGACCTGATGAACCTCTGGCTCGACCAGTTCTTCCTCGCCGACAACTTCGTGCGCCCGGCCGGCTTCCTGCGTCTGCACCTGAACGAACTCAAGGCACGGCAGGGCAACAGCCTCGAGGAGCTGGAAGAGACCGCGGCGCAGATCGACGCGCTACGCAATATGGTGGCACTGACCAACGCCGCCTGGAGCCACGGCAATGCCCAGGAAATCGTGCCGGGCTTTCGTGCGATGCTCGACGACGTACGCCAGTCTTACCTGCTCGGCCCCTCGGCGGAGGCCCGGGTAACCAGCCAGGCCAGCAAGCTGCAGCGGGCCTTCCACGACCAGTGGATCTCCGCCGCCGGTTCCCGTGACAACCTGCTGCAACTGCAGCCCGGAGGTACTCTCGCGTTACAGGAACATGTGGTGGCGCTGGGCAGCACCATCGATTCGCTGTTGCGCCAGGACTTCGCCGGTACCGCCTTGAGCAAGGGCACGCAGGACATTGCTCCGCGCGGCCTGGGCAATCTCGATGCCCACTCGCTGAATGCTGCCCTGGCGTACTACGCCAGCTATCGCAAGTACAGCGAGCAGGAGCAGGCGCGGATTCCGGCCGAGTACCGCGATGCTCTCGCCGAGAGTGCCGCGGCCGCTGCCGCCAGCGCGATGTGGAGCAGCCTGACGCAATCCGTTTCGGCCAGCGGCGCGCCTGCGAAGAACACCTTCGATGTTCCGCTGGAGCAAGCCGAGCAGGTCCGTTCGGCCCTGGAGTCCGTGCAGCGAAGCGACCTGGCGAACGCGCTGGACATTCACCTGACCCGTGGTGCGCTGGCCGACGTCGACGAAGTGTTGAAGTCTATCGATGCGTTGCCACTGTTCCGGGTTCGTTCTGAGCCTTCTGGTTGGGATGGCACACGTAACTTCGGCTTGCAGCTGTATCGCTCGACCGACACCCAGGACCTCAAACGCAATCTCGCCCAGCAGTTCGAGACCATGCTCGCCCTGAGCGAAGAGCACGCGCCGGCGCTGACCTGGCTGCGTGACCGGGGAAACCTCGGCTTCACGGACCAGGACAAGGTGCGACGCTTTACCGACCTCAGCGATGAGCTGGTCAAGTACAAGGCGCAGAACCCGACCAGTTCGCCGATGCTGCTCGACCAACTGGTGACCCGCGACTTCGTGGAAATGGACGCCGCCAGCTGTGGCAAGATTCTGAGCACTTCCGCGCTCGTGCCGGGACAAGGCGACGTGGCCCGTTTCACCCGCGGATTGCACAGCCAGGCGCAGCAGCGTTGCCTGGAACTGCAGCAGAAGGATGCGGCCCAAGCCTGGGCCGCCATCGCCGACTACTTCAACCAGTACCTGGCCAACCGCTTCCCCTTCGCCTACAGCCTGCAGGCGGAAGATGCTGACCCCGCGCGGGTGCAACACCTGGTAGAGCTGCTCGACCAGAATCTGGAGCGGGCCCAGGAAGGCCTCAAGCTCAGCCAATCTATGGACCGGGCGGCTGCTGCGGACTTCCTCCATCGCCTGCAGCTGGCCAGGGCCTGGATGGGGCCGCTGTTCCAGCGCGACAAGGGCGGTTCGCAGGGGGTCGACCTCGATGTGCGCTGGCGCACCGACCGCGAAGCCGAGCGTGGCGCCGACCAGGTGATCGCCTGGACGCTTTACGCGGCGGACCGCCCGCTGAGCTTCCCCGGCAGCGACAGCCAGCGTCTGCACTGGAATGTCGGTGAGCCGATGAAGCTGATGCTGCGCTGGGCCAAGGACAGCCCGCAACGGCCGGACATCGATCCGCAGCAGGCAAGCATGGCCGTGGCGGACCTGGAAGTGGGATGGGAATACGGCGGCCCGTGGGCACTGATGCGCCTGCTGCGTTCGCACCTGATCCTGCAGCGCCAGCCCAGCGCCGACTACACCGATTTTCCGCTCGCGCTGCAGGTACCGGTCAGAGCGCCTAACAGCCGCGAACCCGAGGCACGGATGTTCCTGCGCATTTCGTTGATGACCCAGGACGCCAAACAGCCTTTGTCCGTCCAGCCCTTACCTGTACGCGCGCCGCGTACGCCCTTCAGCGGTATCGGTGTGGCGAACCTTGCCGGCGCTCAGGAGTTGCCATGATTTCAGACGAGGCGCTGCAGACGCTCCTGCAACCTCTGCCGGGCGAGTCTCCGTGCGGAGAGTCGCTGCGCCATGATCCGGTGATGGATCGCCTGCGTGAGCTGCGGCGCGAGGAGGATACCGAGCTGCCGGCTGGCGTTTGGAAAGCTGAGCCTAAGCGTGCTGATTGGTTGGCCCTGACTGCACTGGCCGAAGAGGTGCTGAGGCAGCGAAGCAAAGACCTGACCATCGCAGGTTTTCTAGGTGAGGCCTGGATCGTCACCCACGGCCCAGCAGGTCTCGCCGCAGCACTGAGGCTGCTGGCCGATCTTTGCAATGCATTTCCCGAACAACTGCACCCGCAGGCCACGGATGGCGACCAGGAGTGGCGCGCTGCACCGCTTGCCTGGGTGGCGCGGCGCTACAACGAACTCCTGCTCACCCGCGTGCCGCTGTGCAGCGGCTGGCCGCAAACAACACTGCACGGCTGGCAGGAGCTGCAGAGGCGGCAGGTGCAGGTCAGCGACAATAAAGTCGACAAGGTTGCCGCAGAGAACGCACGCCAGGAGCAGAAACGGCTGAACGAATCGATTCGCAGTGGCGCGGTGAATGGCTGGGCGGCGACGTTGGCCCAGCTGGACAGCGCGGCCGGCCATCTGCGACGTCTGGATGCCTGGTGTGACCTGCAGCTCGGCGATGCAGCACCGAGCCTGCACCAACTCGCAGTGTCCATCGACGCTTTCAGCAACATCATCCAGGGATGCAAAGCCATGGCCCCGCAAGAGTTCGAACCCAGCGCCGCATCGGAGGCGTCTTCCGAGCCGGAGCCGGCTCCTGTGGTTGCTTCCGGATCGCTTCCCGCCGGCGGTGCTCCGCAGAACCGTGAAGAGGCCTACCGACAGCTCACCGCCATCGCCGAGTACCTCGCGCGCACCGAACCGCACAGCCCGGTGCCCTATATTATTCGCCGGGCGGTGGAGTGGGGCGGCATGCCGCTAAGCGCATTGATGGACGAGTTGGTCCATGCTGACGCGGAGGCTCGCAGGGTGTGGGTCATGTTGGGGGTGCTGCGTTAGGCCCTGAGGCGGTTTTGACCTTAGTAGATGTGCAATGCGCAACATGCTGTTTGCTAGCGGCCGCAGGATTTGATTGTTCGCTGATTACGTCAGTTACCGACCCATAGCGGACGTTTGCTGATAGAGAGGTCGTGTGCGGCCCAAGTTGGTGTGTTTTACCCGTTACACTGCATTCCATCCATGAGCAACGTTTGTGCAACAGAACACAGAGCCTTACGCGCAGTGCAGGCCCAAGGCGTCACGCCAAAACAAGGTGCTCTCATACTGGAAGGATAGGATGAAGTGCGATGAGCAAACGTCTGCAATAGACTCCGCTATTTTTTCCAACTCGCTCATCGATGACTCACCTTCTGGCTCTGGGCCTTTTATTCTGATGTAGCACCGCATACTGACTTTGAAATCAAGCCCTTTTTTATCTTCGGCATACAGGGTGAAATCCGTATCTTCAGCGTCCGCGCTCAACCGCATCCCAGAAGCGAAGTGAGCCTCTACCGTATCCCTTACACAATCGATTTCGATTGCGCCGCTCCTTTCCAAAGCGGTGCATAGGGCCACAGTTGTCAACCGGTCATCGGCTTCTATGTGGAGATCGAGACCCACTCAATACCTCGCCTACGCTGCTAATCAAGCTTTAGTGTCAAGCATATCAGGGAGCCACATCCGACCGGCAGCTTCTGGCCGATTTCCGCCCATGATCGAGTGAACCCTCTGCTCCATGCCGACATGGCCGGCGTACCGTTCTGCCGTGCAGCTGCGAGGGAAGTCGTGGTGCCCCGAACGTGGAACAAACACTTACGCTGGCCACCTCATACTGTGACCTGTTGCAACGATGACCCCGAAATCAATCGTGCGGCTCGCTTTGAGCAGCGGCTTCGCCACGCTGATTGATCTGGACGCAATCGCCAGGCGCGAGCCGCGGCGTCGTGAGTTCATCGCGCAGGCGATAGCGGCGGGTCAGTGCTGGATGGCAGAGGATGTCGGCGATACGTCGGTATTGCCAGGGCGCCGTGGCTTGTGACTGGCAAGGCCGCACCGGGCTCTTTCGATCCCGGAACAGTGCGCCGGAGCCATTAAAAAAAACGCCTCTCAGACCCGGATTCCATCGTTTTTCAGATGCATACCGCGTCCCTATAGTCCCCGCAGACCGATCCCGGATCGGTGTAGTCAACTCAGTCGTGCGGGAACTGGACATGAACAAGAACGTAGATATCGAGTGCAGCAGCGGTGCCGGAATCGGCACCCGGGTGGTGTGGAGCGGAGAGCAGGTCCAACACCCCTACAATGCGACTCAGACCCCGATCGTGGTAAGTGCCGCCTACGGTTACCAGGACATAGACGCCTGGTACGACGTCGCCCTGGGCAAGCTGCCCGGCTACATCTACAGCCGCATGAGCAACCCGACCGTCGCCACGCTGGAAGCCAAATTGTGCGAGCTGGAACAGTCGGAGTCGGCGGTGGCCTTCAGTAGCGGAATGGCCGCTATCAGCGCTGTGTTGCATACCTTCCTGTCCAGCGGCAAGCGCGTGGTCTCGACCCGCGACAGCTACGGCGGCACCAACAAGATCTTCGAGGAATTCCTGCCGCGCATGGGCGTGCAGGTGTGCCTATGCGACACCCTGGATACCGACGCCATCGAGCGCGAGATCGCCGCCGGTTGCGATCTGCTGTACCTGGAAACCCCCACCAACCCGACGCTCAAGGTGCTCGACATCCGTCGCCTGGTGGCAGCAGCCCGGCAGGTCGGCGCCCTGGTGGTGGCCGACAACACCTTCGCCACGCCGCTGAACCAGAATCCACTGGCGCTGGGTGTCGACGTGGTGGTGCATAGCGCGACCAAGTTCCTCTCCGGGCATGGTGACGTGCTGGGCGGCGTGGTCTGCGGGGCGGAGACGCTGATGGCGCAGGTACGCCACTACCGGGAAATCAACGGCGCGGCCCTGGACCCGTTTTCCGCCTACCTGATCATCCGCGGCATCAAGACCCTGGCCGTCCGGCTGCGTCAACAGCAGGCCAGCGCGCAGGCACTGGCCGAGTACCTGTGCACCGAGCCGTTGGTGGAGGCGGTGAATTACCCGGGCTTGCCGCAGCATCCCGGCCACGTCATCGCCCGCTCGCAGATGCGCGGTTTCGGCGCCATCGTCAGCTTCGTGCTCAAGGGCGGCATGGACACCGTGGCGCGCCTGCTGCCACGCCTGAAGTTCGCCCACCGGGCCGGCAACCTTGGCGCGGTGGAAACCATCTACGGTCCGGCGCGCACCACCAGCCATGTCGAGAACACCCTGGAGGAGCGCCTGGCCCTGGGTATCTCCGAAGGGCTGGTGCGCGTCTCCGTGGGTATCGAAGACACCGACGACCTGCTGGCGGACCTCGCACGGGCTTGCGCCGAGGTTCGCCAGGAACTGGCCATGGACTGCAACCCGGGCGGCAGCGATAGCGTCGCCCGGGCAATAGAACAGCAGGCCTGAGACCTACCGCGTGGGGGGGGGCGGCCCGCGGCGCCGGAAAAGCAATAAAAAAAAAAAAAAAAAAAACAAAAACAAAAAAAAAAAAAAAATAAAAAAACAAGCACAGGCCCCCGCAATCACCGCCCACAAAAAAAAA
>NZ_JBGLYK010000145.1:0-15078 GCF_047304025.1 Pseudomonas sp. Pseusp97
GGCGCGCCAGGCGGCGGCGTCCCTGGCCTGGCGGGCGGCGTCTTCGGCAAGGCGGTAGTCGCTATCGTCCAGCACGGCGAGCACCTCGCCTTCCTTCACGGACTGGCCGACATCGACCTTGCGCTGGACAACCTTGCCGCCCACGCGGAAAGCCTGGTCCACCTCATAGCGCGATTGCACGGTGCCAACGTAGCGATTGCTCTCGCGGGCGCTGTCATAGCGCAGTTCGACGGTGCGCACGGGCCGCAGCACCTGCGCGGCGGGCTGGCTTGGGCTGCAGGCACAAAGCAGCGCGGCAGCGGTCATCATGCCGACTGCAACTAGGGAGTTTTTCAAGACGACACCTCTATCGGAAGTCGGTATTCAGGAAAGTGGATGGACGCTGCCGGTCCCGGCGACCGGGGCCACCGGTTCGAAGACCTGCCAGCCGCCGCCCAGCGCCTTGTAGAGCTGGACGCTGTCGAGCAGCAGGCGCGTGCTGCTGTCGTTGGCGTTCAGCCGCGCCGCCAGGCGAGCGCGCTGTGCGTCGAGCAGCGGCAGCAGGTCGATCTGCCCTCGGCTGTAGAGCGACTGGGCGTGGCCGAGCGCGGACTCCGCCGTGGTCGAAGCTGCCTGCAGCGAGTCAGCGCGCTGGTGTTCCTGCCCCAGGGTGACGAGGGCGTTTTCCACGTCTTCCAAGGCGCGGGCGATGCCGTCCTGAGTGCGCAGCAGCGCCTCACGCTGGCTGCTCTCGGCAGCCTCGTTGATGGCGCGCGTGCGACCGGCGTTGAACAACGGCATGGCGAGCAGGCCTGCCACATTGGTGAAACGGGCGGAGCCGAGGCTCGCGCCGTTCAGCGCCAGCCCCTGGCTGCCGAAGGAAGCGCCGAGGAACAGGCGTGGGAACCACTCCGCGGCGGCCTGCTGCCGGCGTGCATTGGCCGCATCCAGTTGCGCCATCAGGGCGAGAACGTCCGGGCGGCGCTGCAGGAGCGTGGCTGGTTGTCCGGATTGTGGCCGGGGTATGAACGCCTCGTTGGCGGAGGGCACGATGGCGTCGGCATTGAAGGCCTGGTCGCCGATCAGCACGGCGATGCGATGGCGCGCCACCGCCGCCAGGGTTTCCATTGGCGGGATCTGCGCGCGCGCGGAGGCCGCCTCGGTCTGCGCTCGCTCGACGTCGAAGTCCGAAGCCAGGCCGGCACGCTTGCGTGCAGAGACCAGGCGCAGGGTTTCCTCCTGCGCCGCGGCGATGGAACGCAGCGTCTCGGCCTGGAGCAGCGCACCGCGCAGGGTGAAGTAATTGCTGGCGACATCGCTCATCACCAGCAGGCGCACACCGCGTTCGCCGTACTCGGCGGCCAGGGCGTCCGCCTTGGCCGCTGCGGCGCCGGCACGCAGCCGGCCACTCAGGTCGAGCTCCCAGGAGACGTCCAGGCCCGCGCTGGCGGTCCGGGTATCGGGATAGAGTTGCCGGGTGGCCGAGTCGTAGCCCGTGCGACGATCAGTACCACCGGCGGACAGCCCCACGCTGGGAAACAGCCACGAACGGCTGATCGTCTCGCCTGCCCGTGCAGCGCCCAGGCGCTCGGCAGCGATCTTCACGTCGCGGTTCTCGCGCATCGCGCGCTGCACCAGATCGCTGAGTACCGGGTCATTGAAAGCCGTCCACCACGCTGCCTCCGGTTCCATCCGGGAAGCTGTGGCGGCGGCGAACCGGGACGGTAGCTCCACTGAAGGCTTGAGCTGCGGCGTGGAACAACCGGTCAAGGCCAGCGCGATGCTCGCGGCAAGCGCACCGGCGAGCAGGAATCCGCCACGCTGACCGGCCATTCGCCCGCAGCAGCGAAGCGGCGAAGAGAGGGAGGGAAATCGCAACATCGATAGGGACTCGGTGGAATTCGACGGGGCACAAGCGTGAGGCTTCGACGCGGCCAAGTTGTCAGCAGAAGGTCGCGATTCGGTCACCAGACTCGGCATCCGGTCAGGTGTCAGGGATCAATCTTCGGTGGCGTCCACGGCCTGCGCACCTGCCGCGACGGCCAGGTCCGCGCTGATGGCGCGCAGCAGCTCGCCAGCGCAGGCGAACTCGCGCTGATGTCCGGTGACCAGGTTCTCGACGCGGCCGACAAGCGTGGCCGGCGTCGCGTCGTTCTGCAGTTTCACCACGTAGGCGCGGCGAGTCGGGTATTTGGATTCGGGGTTCAGGACCATAGCGAGACCAGGTGATCGAAAGTTCGATCGCAGCCTAGACAGGTCGAATCGCCGAGTCGTAAGCGGACGGTCAGGCTTCGGTCAGGACGCTCGCAAGCACAGGCCGCGAGCTGCACGCAGCGGCCGCTCCAGCGGCCAGATCGAAGGGAAGCAGCAGCGTCCTGGCACGCCTCATCGGTTCACTGCCCTCTGCCTCGGGAAGCCGCTCGACGAGCCGCGCCAGCGCCTGGTGCTCCTCGTCCGTCGCATCGCCGCGGCTGCATAGCTCGACGAGCGCAAGGAGTTCGAGCCAGGGGGCCTCCTGCACGCGCGCTTCCTGCACGGCGCTGCGCACTGCGGCACTGGCGCTTTCGCCCTGCCCCAGCGCCCAGGCGATGGCCGCCTTGAGCAGGAGCAGTTGCGGCAGATAGACACGTTCTCCCAGTTCGGCCGCAACCCGCAGCGCCTCCTGCAGCTCGCCTTGCGCTCCCTCGGTATCGCCCGCCAGCAGCAGCGCCTCGGCCGCGTAGCCAAGCACTTCGCTGGAACCGGCGCGCATGCCGAGGCCGGCATGGGCTTCGAAAGCCTCGCGTATGCGCCGATGGCCTTCCAGCGGCGAGCCAAGGCGTGCGTCGGCCCAGCCACGCCACCAACCGCACGCCGTCCGCCCGAGGGCCAGCGCGTGTTCATCGACCAGAGCCTGCATGTCTTCGACCCGTTCGCGCACACGCTCGGCATTGCCCAGGCGAACTTCCATCAGCAGCTCATGCCAGCAGGCGACCAGTTGTGTCATCGGCTGTCGCAGCATCGCGGCGCGGGCCTGTGCCCGTCGCATGTTATGGCGGGCCTGATCGAGCAGCCCGCAGCGCAGCAGCTCGATGGACAACATGCCGAGCAGCATTACCTGGGGGTCTGCCGCGACCACTTCACCCGCGCCGATATCCAGGGGTTCGGCAATCGAGAACGCGCGCTCCAGCCAAGCTCGAGTCGGCTGCGTGCGGCCCTGAAGATGCAGGACCTCGCCATGCACGATGCAGGCGGCCAGCATCCGCTGCGGCTCGTTCGCCAGCACCGAAAGCGCCTCGGCGCGCTGGGCTACGGCCAGCGCCCGGAGGTAGTCACCGCGCAGGCTCAGCAGGTAACCATAGCCGTGCAGAAGACGCCCGCCCATGGGATGGCCCGGCGACTTTTCCAGCAGCCCGTAGGCACGTTCGAAAGCCTCTGCCGACTGCCCGTTGAGGCCGGACATCTGGAAAGCCGCTACGCCCTCCAGCGTGGCCAGGCTGATCTCCAGCGCATCGCGCTCGGCTCCCGCCGGCGCGCGTTGCAGCTGGAGCACAACGCGCTGGCTCAGGCCGAGCGCCGACCCCGGACTGAAGTGCAACAGCGCCGCTTCCATCGCCTCTGCGTAGTAGCGCAGTGCGGCCAGGGGCTGCCGTGCCCGGTCGAAATGCATCGCCAGCTCAGCGGCGGGCACGAGCGCCCCGGCGCAGCGCTCACGCTCCAGGGCGCCACCGACCTGCAGATGAAGGCGGGAGCGGATCGGATGCGGCGTGCGCTCGTAGACCATCCGGCGGAATAGCGAGTGCCGGAAGGCGTAGTGCGCTTCGCCGCCGTAATCGCCGTCCGAGACGCGCGAATGCGCCAACCAGAGATGTGCAAGCACCATCTCCTCGCAAGCATTGGCGACCTCGGCCAGGTCGCGTCCGAGCACCTGCGCGACTGTCTCCAGGCGAAACTCGACACCGCACACCGCTGCAGCCGTCAGCAGGTCGCGCTGCTCCCCGTCGAGCCTGGCGAGGTAACTATCGAGAATCGCCAGCAGGCTCTGCGGCACGGCGACCCGGGCCAGCGCGGCCTCGGCGTCAAGACTCTCGCGCGCCGAGTCGATCACCTCGTCGATGATCGAAGACACGAACAGAGGCACGCCGTCCGTACGCCGGTGCAAGGCGCGGACGAAGGATTCGTCGCCCGCGAGCGCCGACGAGGACAGCGCCACGTAGTCGGCGACCTCGGTCTCGGAGAAGGGATCGAGCATGACTTCGTCGCACAGCCGCTGCAGGCGGAGCTCATGGCGCAACGCGCCCAGCGGGTGATCGAGCGCGACCACCTCGGCCACCCGGAAGCTCGCCAGCCACAAAAGCCGGATACGCCCGCGACGACGTGCGAGGTAAGCGATCAGCTGCACGGTGGACCTGTCGCTCCAGTGCAGGTCCTCGGTGACCAGCAGCAACGGCCGCTGCTCGGTGTAGCGCTCCAGCAATTCGCCCATTTCGCGGAGCATGCGCTCCGGACCGACGCCCACCAGTTCGCGCCGCAGCGCTTCCCGCTCGGCGGCGCTGCACAGCCAGGGAAACTGCATCAGCCAGGTCGGTGCCACGCTGCGGAGCAGCTCCGGCAGCTGCGGATCGGCGCGACAAAGCTGCGAGATCGCCTCGAGAACGGGCAGGTAGGGTTCCGCGGTACCGAAGTGTTCGATGCAGTGACCGCGGGCGCAGGCCACGCCTTCCAGACCGTCGACGAACTGGTCGATGAGCGTTGTCTTCCCCATCCCGGGGTCCCCCGCCAGCCAGACCAGTGCGCGCTGCCCACCCTGCGCCCGCTGCCAGGCTGCTTCCAGCCGGGATAGCGCGGCGCTCCTGCCGATGAATGCAGGCGCCTTCGGATCAAGCGAGGCAAGGCTTGCGCTGGGATGCGCCGGTGAAGTACGGGCAATGAAGCGGTAACCGTGGCGCGACACGGTCTCGATGATGTCCGGCTGCCTCGGGTTGTCAGCAAGGGCCAGGCGCAGTTCGCTGATCGCCGTCTTGAGGACCGATTCGCTGACGAAGCGGTGGCCCCAGACCGCATCCAGCAAGGCGTCCTTTCGCATCAGCATGCCCGGCTCGCGCGCCAGAGCGCAGAGCAGCGCGAAAGGTGTCGGCGTCAGCGTCACCGCCTCGCCGTGCCGCATCAGACAGGCATTGGCCTCGTCGAGTTCGAAATCGGCGAAACGAATCCGCAGAGGTTCTGGACTGGCCTGCAAACGCGCCACTTTCGGTACCTGTTGGCTCGGAAGAATACCCATCGGTGCGCCGTCGTCACGCCCCGGGGACCCGCCTCGGTCTCGCCGGCAGCGGGAACGCACCGTGCAGGTGAACCCTGCCTCCCGGAAATAATGACACAAACACCAATATTGATACCAGTCTCATTTTTAATTAATCTGAGCCACGCCTGACGAGGGACCTTCGCGTCTCACGACTTCAATCACAACAAGGGCTCGACATGAACAACAAGACCCCCGCTGATCTGCTTCCGGAAACGACAGACGTACTGATCATCGGCAACGGCCCCGCTGGCGCGACCCTCGCGGCGCTGCTCGGGCGCTACGGCGTGAAGACGCTGGTCCTGGACAAGGCCCACGAGGTCCTGCTGATGCCTCGTGCGATTGCCCTGGATAACGAGGCGCTGCGCATCCTGCAGCTCGCCGGGCTGGCCGAGGACGCCTTCGAGAAGAAGGTGATTGCGCAGGTGCGGATGCACTCGCCACTGCTCGGGCAGTTCGGCCGGGCCAACACCGCCGGCTGTATCGATGGCCACCCCAAGCTGGTGACCTTCTACCAGCCCGACCTCGAGCACGCGGTGCGAGACAAGGCCGCCCAGTTCGACTCCGTGAGCAGCCTCGGCGGCTACGAGCTGGAGCACATGGATCAGCAGACGGACGGCGTGATCGCTTCTGTGCGCGACCAGCAGGGCCAGGTTCACCTCGTTCGTGCCCGTTACCTGGTCGGCGCCGATGGCGCCAGCTCCAGGGTCAGGAGCCTGATCGGCCAGGATTTCGAAGGCCAGACCTACGCCGAGGACTGGCTGATCGTCGACGCCAGCGATCGCCACGCAAAGGCCATCGATCACGTCGAGTTCATCTGCGACCCCAGCCGCCCCGTACCGCACATGCCCGCACCCGGCGGCAGGGAGCGCTGGGAGTTCATGCTGCAGCCGGGTGAGACGCGGGAGGAAATGGAAGACCCGGAAAACATCGCGCGGCTGATCTCGCCCTGGGTCGACCCGCGGGAACTGAAGATCGAGCGCAAGGCGGTGTACCGGTTCCACGCCCGCTGCTGCAACCGCTTCAGCAAGGGACGGGTGTTCCTCGTGGGCGATGCTGCCCACATCACCCCGCCCTTCGTCGGCCAGGGCCTGGTGGCGGGTCTGCGCGATGTCGCCAACCTGGCCTGGAAGCTCGCCTGGGTGCTGCGCGGCCAGGCCAGCGCCTCGGTCCTGGACACCTACGACCAGGAGCGTCGCCCGCACGCCAGGGCGATGATCGACATGGCCAAGCTCATGGGCCGCCTGGTGATGCCCAGGAGCCGGCTGGCCGCCGTGCTGACCCACGGCCTGATGCGCCTGCTGGGATTGACGCCCGCGACGCGCAAGTATTTCGAAGACCTCGAGATCAAGCCGAAGAACCGCTTCAGGCAGGGTCTGTTCAAGCCCCATCGGCGGGGCGACCGGCTGGTTCGCGGCGGCCTGTTCCCCCAGGCCTGGGTTCGTAACGCGCTGGGTGGCATCCAGTTGAGCGATGTCGCGCTGGGCGACAGCCTCACCCTGGTAGGGTTGGGCACCGACCCCCTGGCGCATCTGTCCCCTGCCCAGGTTGCCGCCTGGAAGAGCATCGGCGGCGGCTTCCTCCAGGTGCTGCCCTGCGGCCAACATCCAGCGGGCAACGCACCGACGGTGGAAGATCTGAATCACCATCTCCTGCCACTGGCAGCCACCGGCACGCTGGTCGCGGTCCGTCCCGATCGCCACATCATGGACCACGCTCCGGCAGCCGATGCCGGCCAACTGGTCGAGGCTTGCCGCGTGTTGCTGGCGGGCAACGACTGCAACGGCCGGGATGTTTCCGTTACCATCGGCGAGCCTCCCAGACTGCGAGCCTGACAATGTCCGCCCCCACCCCCGAGCCGGAAACGGACGCACCACAACCTCTCACGCGCGGCCACAAGAAGCGCGAACGCACTCGCCGCGGCCTGATCGATGCGGCGTTGCGCCTGGTTGCGCGCAAGGAGGTGGGGGAAATCGCCCTGCTCGAAGTCGCCACGGAGGCGGAGGTTTCCAACGGCACCATCTACAACTACTTCCGCACCCGCGAAGAAGTGCTCGAAGCCGTCGGCATTGCGATGGCCGACGAGTTTTCCGATGCCATTTCAGCCTTGAGCTCGGACGTGCGCAGCGGCGCCCAGCGGCTTTCCATCGGCGTGCGCATGTTCATACGCCGGGCCGCCGAGGATGAACAATGGGCCAGCGCACTGCTGCGCATCTTCCACTTCGACCAGGCGATCCGCTCGCGCCTGGCGGCCCACGTGCTCGACGACCTGCAGGCAGGCCTGCGCGAGGGCGCCCTCTCCTACCACGATGAAGGCATCGCCCTGGACCTGGTGGTTTCCTGCACCACCGGGGCGATGCGTGCTGTCGTCGAGGGACGCGGCGTAGCCGACCACGACGTGCAGCTCGCGGAAATGATCCTCAAGGCGCTGGGGGCGACCCCGGCCAAGGCCAGGAAGATCGCCAGCCTTGCGTTGCCGGAGGCTCCGGTGGGGGCCTGATGAGCGGCGACATCGAGTAGCGGCGGCGCGGCGCAATCCCGCGCCGCGCCCGATGATCGGGCCCCACGTACTTCTTCAGGCAACGCTCAGCGGTGCCCGGGCTCGCGGGCCATCCTGCACGCCCATAAATTCAATTGAACATATTCGTTCAATTCAACACCCATCATCCGCCCTCGATCCAGGACAAATCTGGCGAAATTCCGACAAAAAGCTGCACGCGCCGAAAAAATCCCGTTGACTAAAATTGAACATGACTGTTCAATTACCTTCAGAGACAATTCTGGAGAGTCCCGTGAAATCCCTGAGCCCCGCACAGCGACGCATCCATCAAGCCGCCCTACGGTTGTTCGCCGAACGCGGGGCAGCCGATGTGAGCATCAGTGACCTGGCCGTCGAGGCCAACGTCGCCCGCGGCACTGTCTACAACAACGTGCCGAGCATGGAGCAGCTGTTCGAATCGGTCGCCGCCCACCTCAGCGCCGAGATGCATGAGCGGGTCAGGAAGAGTTTCGAGCAGCTCGACGACCCCGCCCAGCGGCTGGCCAATGGCGTCCGCTTCTTCATTCGCCGCGCCCATGAAGAGCCCCAGTGGGGCTCGTTCATTCATCGTTTCGCCATGAGCGATTCGGCCCTGCGCGAGATGTTCGTCAGCCAGGCGACCAAGGACCTGCTGGAAGGATTCGCCAGCCAGCGCTACCGCTTCCAGCAGGACCAACTGCTCTCGGTCATCACGCTGGTTTCCAGCGCGGTACTGGGGGCGATGTATCTGGTGCTGGAAGGACACAAGGCCTGGCGCGAAGCCGGTACCGACACGGCGGAATTCCTGCTGCGGGCGCTGGGCGTGCCCTTCGAGGAAGCCAGAAACCTTGCCATGACGGAGCTGCCGGCACTCCCAACGCTCGGCTAGATCCGCCCCAAGCGATACGGTTGTCGCCCCGTCAGAAAGGGGGCGGGGCCGACTTTTGCCCGAAGAAAGTTCGGAGAACAACAACAATGACCAGCATTCCTGCATCACCCCGCCTGGCCACGCCTCAGCCAGCCCGGCACCCTGCCCCCACGGTCAAGGCTCAGCGCCTCGCCCACCTGATCTTCGAGCGCCCCGACCTCGAGGAAGCAGCACGTTTCCTGACTGACTTCGGCCTGACGATCAGCCATCGGGATGCGCAGACGCTGTACCTGCGCGCCGCCGACCCGACGCCCTATTGCTATCGCGTCCATCGCGGCGAGCGGGCGCGCTTCCTGGGTTTCGGACTGGAAGTTGGCAGCCGCGAAGACCTGGAGCGGCTGGCTCGGATTCCGGGTGCGTCGTCGATCGAGGAGATTCCCCATCCGGGCGGCGGGCGGCAGGTCAGGCTGGTCGATCCTTCCGGATTCCTCGTCGAGGCCATCTGCGCGCAATCGCCCAGCGAGCCCCTCCCCCACAGGCCGGCGCTTGCGCTGAATTTCGCCCTGCAGCAGCCGCGAATCAACGGCGCCCAGCGCCCGCCGGTAGCCCCACCGGAAGTGCTGAGGCTCGGCCACCTGGTCCTTGAAGTCGCCGACTACCAGGCCACCTGCGGCTGGTACACACAGCATCTGGGCTTCATTCCCAGCGACGTGCAGGTGCTTGAAGACGGGTCGCCCATCGTGGCCTTCATGCGCCTGGACAGAGGCGAGACGCCGGCGGATCACCACACCCTGGCGATCGCCCAGGGCTTCGTGGCGACCTACAGCCACAGCGCCTACGAGCTGGTCGATGCCGACGCCGTGGGCATGGGCCAGCGCGTCCTGCGCGAACGCAACTGGAAACACGCCTGGGGCATCGGCCGGCACATCCTCGGCAGCCAGATATTCGACTACTGGCAGGACCCCTGGGGCGACAAGCACGAGCACTACTGCGACGGCGACCTGTTCACGGCCTCTTCGCCCACCGGCATTCATTACGTCAGCGCCGAGGCCATGTCGCAGTGGGGGCAACGGATGCCCAAGAGCTTCACCCGACCCAGGCTCAGCGTGAGCAACCTGCGCGCGCTGGTGCGCAATCTGCGCCGCAGCCCGGACCTGACGCTGGGCAAGCTCGCCGCGCTGATGCGCCTGTTCGGATAACCCCGCGCCTCGATGAACGTCACTCGGCGAACCGCCCTGCGAAGCGCTGCGGCGATGGCGGGCTGGGTGCTCGCCGGTTGCCCGACCGCGTTCGCTGAGTTCCCACAACCAAGCCCCCGCCGCTGCGAGCGGGGGCAGAACGATGCTCCAGGAGTGCCTTCCATGCCAGCCGTACATGTCGTCCGTTTCGAACACCAGAACAGCATCCAGTGGGGCGTGATCCGCCAGGGGCGCATCACGCCGATTCCCGGCGCCTTCGCCACGACCGGCGATTTCATCCGCCAGAACAGCGTCGAGGAGCTGGCCCGCCTGCAGGGCAGCGAACTGGCCGAGAGCGAGGTCAGGGTGCTGTCGCCGGTGACCCGCAACCAGCAGTTCGTCTGCCAGGGCGCCAACTACCGCCAGCACATGATCGAGTCCGGCATGGACCCCGACGCGAAGAAATACAACATGATCTTCACCAAGGCGACCAGTTGCCTGGTGGCCGCCGACAGCGATCTCATCAAGCCGAGCAAGGTGCGCTTCCTCGACTATGAAATCGAGCTGGGCCTGATCATGAAGCGCGCGATCGGCGGCGCCGTTGCCGTCACCGAGAAGAACCTGCACGAGTTCATCGCCGGCGTCGTCATCGTCAACGACTACTCGGCCCGCGACATCCAGATCCCGCAGATGCAGTTCTACAAGGGCAAGAGTTTCCGCACCTTCGGCCCGGTCGGCCCGTACCTCTGCCTGCTGGGCGAAAAGGACATGCACTACCTCAAGGCCCTGCATCTGCGTCTGACGGTGAATGGCCAGGTTCGCCAGGAAGACAACACCGCCAACCTGGTCTACGGCCCCGCGGAAACCCTCACCGAACTCTCGTCGGTGCAGGACCTCGATGCCGGCGACCTGATCGCCACCGGCACGCCGGCCGGCTGCGCACTGTCCATCCCCTCGCCGGCCAAGCAGCGCATCGCCGCGCTGATGCCCGAAGCCACCAAGTGGAAGCTGTTCCTCAAGGCGCAGGAAAGCCGCCCGCAATACCTCAAGGTCGGCGACCTGGTCGAAGCGCGCATCCGCAGTGCCGACGGCGTGATCGACCTGGGCGAGCAGCGCAACCGCGTCGTAGGAGAAGCCTGATGAGCGTGCGGACACTGGCCGACATCCGCGAGCTCGAAAGCGCCCCGCTGGAGGATCAGCACCTGCCTGCGAGCACCTACGAGGCCCTGCGTCGAAGCGCCGAACGCTGCCCCGATGCTCCGGCGCTGAGCTTCATCCCCCAGGCCGCGGACTTCAGACGCACCTTCGACTGGACCTACGCGCAGCTCTTCGCCGATATCACCCGTGCCGCGAATGCCTTCCATGCCCTGGGCACAGGGTCTGGAGAAGTGGTCGCCTTCCTCCTGCCGAACCTGCCCGAGACCCACTTCACCATCTGGGGCGGCGAGGCAGCGGGCATCGTCATGGCGATCAACCCGCTGCTCGAAGCCCGGCAGATCGCCAGCCTGCTGCAGTCGGCCAAGGCCTCCGTCGTGGTGACGCTGGCGCCCACGCCAGGCAGTGATTCCTGGGCAAAGCTGGCCACCCAGCTCGGCGACCTGCCCGCGGTCCGGCATGTCGTCTGGGTGAGCGTGGAGCCCTACGCCAACGATCAGCAGCGTGCCGTACTCCGGGCCATGGCAGAACAGGAGCGGGCCCGCCATAGCGGCGTGCCCATCCACGACCTGCGCGCCCTGATGGACGCCCAACCTGCAACCCATCTCGCCAGTGGCCGGCAGATCCGGGCGCAGGAGCGCTCCTCCTACTTCTGCACCGGCGGCACCACCGGCCTGCCGAAGATCGCCGCGCGCACGCACGGTTCGGAGGTCTTCAACGCCTGGGCGATGGCCGCCCAGCTGCAACCGCGCAGTGCCAGCCAGGTGATCTTCTGCGGCCTCCCGCTGTTCCACGTCAATGGCCAGCTGGTCACCGGGCTGATGCCCTGGTGCCAGGGTGATCACGTGATTCTCGGCACGGCGCAGGGCTATCGCGACCCCCAGGTCATTCCGCACTTCTGGGACATGGTCGAACACTTCGGCATCCATTTCTTCTCCGGCGTGCCGACCGTCTATTCGGCCCTGCTCCAAGGCGACCCGTCCAGCCGCGACCTGTCCAGCCTGCGCTATGCGCTGTGCGGCGCCGCGCCCATGCCGGTGGAGCTGTTCCGCGAATTCGAAAGCCGGACCGGCGTGCGCATCCTCGAAGGATACGGTCTGACCGAAGGGGCCTGCGTCTCCTCGGTCAACCCGCCCCATGGCGAGCGGCGGATCGGTTCCATCGGCTTGCGCCTCGCCTACCAGGACATGCGTGCGGTGATCCTGGACCCGGCAGGCGGATACGAACGCGATGCCGGCACCGACGAGGTCGGCGTCATCGCCATTCGCGGCCCGAACCTGTTCGCCGGCTACCTGGACGACAGCCACAACCAGGGAATCTGGATCGACATCGACGGCGAGCGCTGGCTGAACACCGGCGACCTCGGACGCCAGGACGCCGAGGGTTACTTCTGGCTGACCGGGCGCAAGAAGGAGCTGATCATCCGCGGCGGCCACAACATCGACCCGAAACAGATTGAAGAAGCGCTGCAAGCCCACCCCGCCGTGGCACTGGCGGCAGCGATCGGCAGCCCGGACGCCTATTCCGGCGAAGTCCCCGTGGCCTATGTGCAGTTGAAGCCGGGCGCATCCTCAAGTGACGAAGAGCTCCTGGCGTTCGCCAGCGAGAACATCAGCGAACGCGCCGCGGTACCCAAGCGAGTCGAGATCCTGAGCGAGCTGCCGCTGACCGCCGTGGGCAAGATATTCAAACCCGCCCTGCAACAGCGCGAAGCCGTCGCCGTCGTCAAACGGGAAATCGCGCATCTCGGCCTTCCGGACATGCGCGTAGAGGCGGTGCAGGACTCCAGGCGCGGCCTGCTGCTGAACCTGTACGCCGGCGCATCCCGGGAGACCCTCGCCCCGGTCCTGGGGCGATACAGCCTGCAGGTGCAATGGCATGAGTGAAGCCGTCCCGCCCCGGTAGTTCGAAAGAGCAACGGCAACCGGCACCAATGCCCGCCGGTTGATGGAAAACCACCCCCAAGAACGAACCTGGCTCCTGCGCAGGCGGGCAACGCCTTGCCTGCTGTTTTCCGCCTGCGCGCCTTACAAAAACAAGAAAGAGGTGAAAGATGCATCAGAAACATTGCGTGGAATCCGCTCATCGACAGTCTTCGGCATGGCTTCGCGCGGCCGCTGCGGCCGCACTGGTCGGCAGCTCGACGACCGCGCTTGCCAATGGCCTCGCGCTCAATGAGCAGAGCGCCAGCAGCGCGGGCACCGCTTACGCGGGAAGATCGTCCTCCGCCCTGGATGCCAGCACCATCTATGGAAACCCCGCCGGATTGATCAGGTTGCGGCGCAGCGAAGCGAGCGGTGGCGCCGCGGTCCTTGCCGTCAGCGACGATATCAGCGACGTCGAGAGCACGGCGTCAGGGACGAACAAGGGCGACTCCGTCCCGACCGCCGTCATTCCCTTTGCCTACCTGTCGAGCCCCATCGACGAGCGCCTGTCGGTGGGACTGGGACTCTACGTTCCCTTCGGCCTGGTCAACGATTACGAAAACACCTTCCAGGGGCGCTACTTCGGCTCGTACAGCAAGACCCAGATCCTCACCCTGCAACCGACCATTGCGTATCGGCTGAACGACCATGTCTCCATCGGCGGCGGCCCGACCCTCAACCACTTCGATGCGAAACTGCAGAACAACCTGGCCACCGGCAACCTGAACAACGGCAAGGAAACCCTGGTCACCATCAAGGGCGACGATACTGCCGTTGGCTTCAACATCGGCTTGCTGGTCGATTTCAACGAGGCGACCAGCTGGGGTATCACCTATCACTCCAAGGTCAGCTACGAGCTGAAAGGGCATACGACCCTTTCAGGCGCCCCCGACTTCCTGGACCTGAACGAGAAATACAAGGCCAAGGTCGACCTCGACACACCGGAGTCGGTGGACACCTCCATCACCCATCACTTCGACGATCGCTGGACCGGCTACCTGGGCACCACCTGGACACGCTGGAGTCGCTTCAGGAAATTCGAGGCCGTCAACAGCAATGTCTCTCCGCTCGGCCAGGCCGCCGGCCTTGGACAGGTGGGCGAGGAGCTGAACTGGCACGACACCTGGTCGACCGCGATTGGCGCTTCCTACCAGTTGAACCCGCAGTGGCTGCTGCGCGCAGGCTACGCCTACGATCCCGCTCCGGTGCGCAACGCCGACCGAAGCCTGCGCATCCCGGTGGCCAACCGCAAGTCCGTCACCCTGGGCGCGGCCTATTCGCCGAACAGCGACGTGACGATCGACGCCGCCTACGGCTACCTGTGGGACTCCGAAGCATCGGTCAACCAGAGTAACGACTCCGGTCTGCAGCCCAGCTACAGCGCGAAATTCAAGAACAGCGCGAGCGGCCTGGCGGTGCAATTGACCTATCGCTACTGATCGAAGGGCCGGCCAGCGGATGGCGGGCCCGCTTCGTCGCAGCCGCGGTTGCGACAACGCGCCCTGCCCCGCCTGCACCGTACCAGGGCTTCCCGCGCCGCTCGAAGGTGCCCGCCCCAAGGAGCTGAGAGGGTGCGACACAGGGTTCGCCAAGGGTCGGAAGCTGCCTGCGGACCCGCGATCGATCCATCTCCCGTGGGCCTGCCGATAACGATTCATCCTGTTCAGGATGTGCTCGCCTGCTGCATGGAATATCCTTGCACCTCGCATTCAACCTCGAAGCTGTGACTTGAACGATGGGTTTTGAACAACTAGCTGGACTACGTGACCGCCTGCGGGCGGAGAAAGAACAGGCCAAGGCCGAAAGTGCGAAGCGCGCGCGGCCGGCCTCACCGCGAGCGAAACCGTCCGAGCAGGACCCTGCGGTGGAAGCCATCTGGCGCTTGCAGAAGCATTTCCCACTGGCTTTTCCCGTGAATCCGGCGCCCAAGGTTCCGCTCAAGGAGGGCATCCTCAAGGATGCTCAGCAGCACCTGGAACTGCTGGGCCTGACCGATGAGCAGCTGAAGCTCGGCATCTCCACCTGGTGCCGCGGAGCGCGCTACTGGGCAAGCATGACCGAGGATGCGCCGCGCTACGACCTGGCCGGGCAGGCCGTGGGCACGGTGACCGCCGCCCAGGCCGCGTATGCGAAGCAGCAGGCTTCGCGGCAACGCGGGCAGGAGCGCCGCAATCGCG
>NZ_JBGLYK010000146.1:0-14950 GCF_047304025.1 Pseudomonas sp. Pseusp97
ACACCACTGCGCTTTTCGTAGGAGCGAGCTTGCTCGCGAACCCCGCTTGGCACCTCGGCATCAGGCGGTTCGCGAGCAAGCTCGCTCCTACAGGTACACCCCGCACCGCATGACAGCACCGCCCCACTCCGGCATTCTTCTCCCTCCCGGCCCGTCCACACGAGCACCGCGCATGAACCTGCCACCCCGACAGCAAAGCATCCTCGACCTGGTCCGCGAACGTGGCTACCTGAGCATCGAGGAACTCGCCCAGCAGTTCGCCGTGACTCCGCAGACCATTCGCCGCGATATCAACCAGCTCGCCGAACAGAACCTGCTGCGCCGCTACCACGGCGGCGCGGCCTGGGACTCGAGCATCGAGAACACCGCCTACAACACCCGCGCCGACCAGATGCGCGACGAGAAGCAGCGCATCGCCGAAGCCATCGCCGCGCATATTCCGGACAACGCCTCGCTGTTCATCAACATCGGTACCACCACCGAAGCCATCGCCCGCGCCCTGCTCGCTCACAAGAACCTCAAGGTCATCACCAACAACCTGCACGTCGCCAGCATCCTCGCCGGCAAGGACGACTTCGAAGTGCTGATCGCCGGCGGCACGGTGCGCGGCGACGGCGGCGTGGTCGGGCAGGCGGCGGTGGACTTCATCGAGCAGTTCCGCGTCGACTTCGCCGTGGTCGGCATCAGCGGCATCGACGAGGACGGCAGCCTGCTGGACTTCGACTACCAGGAAGTCCGCGTCTCCCGCGCCCTCATCGACAACGCACGGCAGGTGTTCCTCGCCGCCGACTCCAGCAAGTTCGGGCGCAATGCCGTGGTGCGCCTGGGGCCGATCTCGCTGGTCAGCCGGGTGTTCACCGACAGCCCACCGCCTGCCGCCGTGGCGCGCCTGATGCACCAGCACAAGGTGCAGCTCGAACTGGTCTGACAGCCGCCAATCACCTTCATTTTCGAACATTCAGACGAACGCCTGCGCGAATTCGCGCTCAAGGCTGGTCATGTTTCATTCACTGAACTAGGATATTTTCGAAAACGAACATACAAAGATTCACTTTCAATCCCAAGGCGGCCCCCATGAACCCAACCGGCAAGCGCCACGCGCCCCTGGCAGAAGTCTATGACCTGGCCGTCGTCGGTGGCGGCATCAATGGCGCAGGTATCGCGGCGGACGCCGCCGGGCGTGGGCTGTCGGTGTTCCTTTGCGAACAGCACGACCTCGCCAGCCATACCTCCTCGGCCAGCAGCAAGCTGATCCACGGCGGCCTGCGCTACCTGGAGCACTACGAATTCCGCCTGGTCCGCGAAGCCCTCGCCGAGCGCGAAGTACTGCTGGCCAAGGCGCCGCACATCGTCCACCCGCTGCGCTTCGTCCTGCCGCACCGTCCGCACCTGCGCCCGGCCTGGATGATCCGCGCCGGACTGTTCCTCTATGACCACCTGGGCAAGCGCGAGAAGCTGCCGGCCTCCCGTGGCCTGCGCTTCGGTCTGGACAGCCCCCTGAAGGCCGAGATCACCCGCGGCTTCGAATACTCCGACTGCTGGGTGGACGATGCCCGCCTGGTAGTGCTCAACGCCATGGCCGCCCGCGAGAATGGCGGGCATGTGCACCCGCGCACCCGTTGCGTCAGCGCCCGCCGCAGCAAGGGCCTGTGGCACCTGCACCTGGAGCGCAGCGACGGCAGCCTGTACTCGGTGCGCGCCCGCGCGCTGGTCAATGCCGCCGGTCCCTGGGTCGACCGCTTCCTGCGCGACGAACTGCGGCAGAAGCCGCCCTACGGCATCCGCCTGATCCAGGGCAGCCACCTGATCGTGCCGCGCCTGTACGACGGTGAACACGCGTATATCCTGCAGAACGAGGACCGGCGCATCGTCTTCGCCATCCCCTACCTGCGCCAGTTCACCCTGATCGGCACCACCGACCGCGAATACCAGGGCGACCCGGCGAAGGTCGGCATCAGCGAAGAAGAGACCGACTACCTGCTCAACGTGGTCAACGCCCACTTCAAGCGCCAGCTGGGCCGCCCGGACATCCTGCGCAGCTTCTCCGGCGTGCGCCCGCTGTGCGATGACGAATCCGACGACCCTTCGGCCGTGACCCGCGACTACACCCTGGCGCTGGACAACACTCCCGGCGAAGCGCCACTGCTGTCGGTGTTCGGTGGCAAGCTGACCACCTACCGCAAGCTCGCCGAAGCTGCAATGGAACAACTGGCGCCGCACTTCACCGGTGTCATGAAACCCAGCTGGACCGCCAGCGCCGCGCTACCCGGCGGCGAGGCCATGACCACGGTGGAAGACCTGGCCATCCAACTCATGGACCGCCTGCGCCAGCTCGACCCGGCCCTCGCCCGTCGCTGGGCCGGCACCTACGGCAGCCGCATCTGGAAGCTGCTGGACGGCGCGCACAACCTCAGCGAACTGGGCGAACACCTGGGCGCCGGGCTCTATGCGCGGGAAGTGGAATACCTGGTGCGCGAAGAGTGGGCGCGCGACGCCGACGACATCCTCTGGCGCCGCACCAAGCTCGGCCTGTTCCTCAACGCCCGGCAGCGCGAGCGCCTGGAGCAGTTCCTCAGCAGCGAAAGCCCGCTGGAGCCGAGTACGCAGGTTGCCTGAACGTCGCATTGGAGCGCAGAGCCACTCTCACGGATAATCCCCGACGCCACCGCCCCGGTGGCGTCGCCGTATAGAGAACGACGTGGACCTGATCCTCAAGGCAACCATCGGCGCCGGCGTGGTGCTGATCCTCGCCGCGCTGTCGAAGACGCGCAATTACTACATCGCCGGCCTGGTGCCGCTGTTCCCCACCTTCGCCCTGATCGCCCACTACATCGTCGGCAAGAGCCGTTCGCTGGACGACCTGAAGACCACCATCCTGTTCGGCATGTGGTCGATCATCCCCTACTTCGTTTACCTCGCCGCGCTCTACCTGATGGTGGATCGCATGCGCCTGGAACTGTCGCTGGCGATGGCCGCGCTGGCCTGGCTGGTGTCGGCTTCGCTGCTGGTATTCGTCTGGGTGCGACTGCACTGAGGCGCTGACGCTGCGTATCAGAGCTGCGCGACGTGCCCGCCGCCCTGATGCTCGCGCAGGTAGGGCAGCACCGCGCCAAGCAGCGGTTCCTTGAAGTCTTCCTGGAAGCGGTGTGCCATGCCGGGGATCAGCTTGAGTACCGAACCACGGATATGCGCGGCTACGTGCACGCCGTGCATCACCGGCAGCAGCGGGTCGGCAGTGCCGTGGACCACCAGGGTCGGCACGTTCAGGCGGTTGAGCAGTTCCACCCGACTCGGCTCGGCGAGGATCGCCAGCATCTGCCGCTGCACGCCTTCGGGGTTGAAGGCACGGTCGTAGGAGCGCGCCGCCTGCTGCAGCAATTGCTGACGATCATCACGCACCTCCGGGCTGCCGAGGGCGGCCAGCAGGTCGGCCTGTTGCTCGATGGCCTGTTCGCGGCTGGCCGCTTCGCGTCGGGCGAGCAGGCGCAGCAGCGATTCGCTGGGGGCCGGCAGGCCTTCGGCGCCTGAACTGGTCATCACCAGCGTCAGGCTGATCACACGGTCGGGCGCCATGTCTGCCACGTGCTGGGCGATCATCCCGCCCATGCTCGCGCCGAGCACGTGGGCGCGCTCGACGTGCAATGCATCCAGCAGACGCAGCGCATCGCCGGCCATGTCGGTCAGGCTGTAGGGCGCACTGACAGGCAGGCCGAGGCGATAGCGAATCACTTCGTAGGTCAGATTGCCGCTGGGCGTAGGAACACGCCAGGAAGACAGGCCGACATCGCGGTTGTCGTAGCGGATCACCCGGAAGCCCTGCTGGCAGAGCGCCTCGACCACTTCGTCCGGCCAGTGGATCAACTGGCCGCCCAGGCCCATGACCAGCAGCAGCGTCGGGTCCTGCGGGCGGCCGATGCTCTGGTAGGCCAGGCGTACGTCGCCCAGGTCGACCAGTTCGGTCGGCACCCGCGCATCGCAGCGATCCGCGGCGACGGCCTGATTGGCAACAATAGAGAGAGAGGACAGGCCGCAGAAAAGAGCGACTGCCAGCAGAAAAGCACGCATGAGTGAAAATCCGGAACGCAGAACCCCAGTTGAGCGAGATTCTGATGAATTTCCGTCGCTCGCTCTGCCACATGTCCGTGACAGTTTGATGAAAGGCGCCGAGCGGTCACCGACGGCCCTTCCCCTGATCCGGATCAAGGGTGGTCGCCCCTCGCACTGGCGAACATAGGAAACCCCCGCTCGGAAGTTTCGCCATGGCCTACCCGACCCTGCTGGTGCTGCACCTGTTTGCCGCGATCCTGTTCGTCGGCACTGTGTTCTTCGAAGTGCTGATTCTGGAAAGCATCCACCGGCATGTGCCGGCACGGGCGATGAAAATGGTCGAAGGCGCGCTGGGCCGTCGCCTGCGCCGGGTGATGCCCTGGGTGATCCTGACCCTGTTCGGCAGCGGCCTGGGCATGCTGCACCTGCGTTACGCACCGCTGCTGGTCGATCCGCTGGCGTCGCCCTTCGCCACGCTGCTCAGCGTCAAACTGCTGCTGGCCACCAGCGTCCTGGGGCACTTCATCTTCGCCATGCATTCCTTCCGCGTCGGCCGCATGACCGGCCAGCGCTCCCGGCGCATCCACTACAGCGTGTTCGCCCATGTGGTCCTGATCGTCCTGCTGGCCAAGGGCATGTTCTACCTGAGCTGGTGAAACGGGAGGCGAAACCCTGCTGGTGAAGCGCCAGCAGGCGGCTTATCATGAGAGAAGCTCAATTTTTCCGCCGTTTCATCAAGATTTCCTCATAGTGAGGCGAGGCCGCGCCATGCTTGAACTCCGTCATCTGAAAACCCTGCATGCCCTGCGCGAAGCCGACAGCCTGGTGGAGGCCGCCGAGCGCCTGCACCTGACGCAGTCCGCCCTGTCCCACCAGTTCAAGGAACTGGAGGAGCGCCTCGGCCTGTCGCTGTTCATCCGCAAGACCAAGCCGGTGCGCTTCACCAGCGCCGGCCTGCGCCTGCTGCAGTTGGCCGACGCCGTACTGCCGCAGCTGCGCGGCGCCGAGCGCGACCTGGCGCGCCTGGCCGGTGGTACCGCCGGCCGCCTGCACATGGCCATCGAGTGCCACAGTTGCTTCCAATGGCTGATGCCGACCATCGACCAGTTCCGCGACGCCTGGCCGGAAGTGGAACTGGACCTGGCCTCCGGCTTCTCCTTCGCCCCGCTGCCAGCGCTGGCCCGTGGCGACCTGGACCTGGTGGTGACGTCCGACCCGGTGGACATCGCCGGCATTACCTACGTGCCGTTGTTCACCTACGAGGCGCTGCTGGCGGTGGACAATCACCACGCCCTGGCCGGCAAGTCCTTCATCGTCCCGGAAGACCTGGCCAACCTGACGCTGATCACCTACCCCATCGAGCGTGATCGCCTGGATATTTTCACCCGCTTCCTCGAGCCCGCCGACGTCGAACCGGCGCAGGTGCGTACCTCGGAGCTGACGGTGATGATGATGCAGCTGGTGGCATCCGGGCGCGGCGTCTGCAGCCTGCCCAACTGGGCGCTGCACGAGTACAGCTCGCGGGGTTACGTGACCGCCAAGCGCCTGGGCGAGAAAGGCCTGTATTGCACTCTGTTCGCCGCCATCCGCGCCGACATGCTGGATGCGCCGTTCATGCGCGATTTCCTGCTGACCGCGAAGGACACGTCCTTCGCCACCCTGGAAGGTGTCAGCGCGGCGAAGGGCTGACCGGGCCTTCATCTCCTTTCCCCGACAACTGAAGTTGCCAGCCCCGGCAAGCGCGCCGACTGCCGCTCGAGGGCAAATCGGTTGCCCATAAAAAAGGCCCATCCTTGCGGATGGGCCCAGGGGACATAACCGGTCAACACCTTGGGTTCTAATGGTTCCAGCGACGCCGTGCGATGGGGTGACGCGGCGTTGGGGCAATCATTGACCAGCGCGCTGCGGCGGAAAATAAGGCCACACGGAAAAAAGAACTTTCCCACAAAGCCTGAGACCGATTCCGCAAAACACCGTCTGATCACCACGGCTCGGTGGAATTCGCCTATGGCTGTGGCCCAGCCTTCTCCAGATCTCAGGGCGCTTTTTTCGCTTCCGCCGCTCGGGCGTGCTCTTCCGCCCACTGCACATCGCGCTTCCATACCCGTTGGAACGCGGGGCGTGCGGTCACCAGTTCCACATAGCGCTCGAACACCGGCAGCTTGGGCACCACGCCGAAGCCGATGGTCCAGCGCAGGGCCGCTCCCCACAACACGTCGGCGGCAGTCATGCGGCTGCCCAGCAGATACGGACCGGTTTCCAGCTGCTCGGCGAGGGCGCGCATCACACTGTCGTAATCGCCGTAGGGGCTCATGGCCTGCGGGGCGGGATCACGTTTCAGGGCGCGGTCGACGATGGCCGGCTCGAAGCTCGAACCATAGAACACCAGCCAGCGCAGGTAGGGGCCGCGCAAAGGGTCGTCCAGAGCGGGGGCGAGATTCGCCCGGGGGAACAGGTCGGCCAGGTAGATGAAGATGGCGCCCTGCTCGGTGACCAGCGACTCGCCGAGGCGGATCGCCGGGACCTTGCCCAGCGGGTTGATGGCCAGGTAGGCCGGCGTGCGTTGCTCGCCGGCCTTCATGTTGATCAGTTCGAGGTCGTACTCAGCGCCCAGTTCTTCGAGCAGCACCAGGGTGCCGCTGGAACGAGTCTGGGGCGAATGGTAGAGGGTGAGTCGGGGCATGGCGGGATCTCCTCGGGCATCACGGCTCGGAGTCCCCAGCATAGCCCCGAGCGGAGCTTACGCCTCCTCGAAGTGCATTTCCGGCGGTTGCTGGCGGAAGCCCCCGGTGATCACCGCCAGGTAGACCACGCCAAGCACCAGCCAGGTGGCGCCAAGCCAGATCGCCAGATGGTCGAGGCTGACCATCAGCCACAGGTCAGCGAGCAGGCCGATCAGCGGGAACAGCAGGAACAGCACCAGCTCGCGCGGACCGCGGCGCTCGGCGTTCAGGTAGTAGTGGAAGATCACCGAGAGGTTCACCAGGCTGAAGGCCAGGAAGGCGCCGAAGTTGATGAACGAGGTGGAGGTGGTGACGTCCATGTGCAACGCCAGCAGGGCCACTACGCCGCAGAGCACGATGCTGTTCACCGGGGTTTCGAAGCGCTTGCTGATGCGCCCGAAGAACGGGCGCGGCAGCACACCGTCGCGGCCCATGGCGAACAACAGGCGCGAGGCGCTGGCCTGGGCCGACAGGCCGGAAGTGAACTGGCCGACGATCAGGCCGATCAGGAAGAAGCTGACGAACAGGTCGCCGCCGATGTTGCGGGCAATTTCGTAGGCGGCGGAATCGGCGTTCTGGAATTCCACCGATGGGTGCGCCAGTTGTACGAAATAGCTGGCGGCGATGAAGATTCCGCCACCGATCAGGGTGATCAGCAGGATGGCGCGCGGAATGGTCTTGCGGGGCTCATGGGTTTCTTCCGTCAGGGTGCTGACGGCGTCGAAGCCCAGGAACGAATAGCAGGCGATGGCCGCGCCGCCCATGATCAGCGGCAGCTGGGTGCCTTCCTTGAGGAAGGGTTCCAGGCTCCACAGCGGGCGGCTGCCATCGCCCATCACGTAGTGGATGGCCAGGCCGACGAAGGCGATCAGCACGAGGAATTGCACCAGCATCAGCACGCCATTGATGTTCTTCGCCAGGCGCAGGCCGACCACGTTGATCGCGGTGGTCACGCCGATGAATGCCAGCACCCAGAGCGCCTGGGGCACGGCCGGGAAGGCGGAATGCAGATAGGCCGCGCCGATCAGCCAGATGGCCATGGGCAGGAACAGGTAGTCCAGCAGCACCGCCCAGCCGGCGAGGAAGCCCAGCTTGGGACTGATCGACTTGCGTACATAGGTGTAGGCGGAGCCCGCCACCGGGAAGGCAGCCGCCATGCGCCCGTAACTGAGCGCGGTGAAGAGCATGGCCACGGAGGCGACGAGGTAGGCCGAGGGGACTACGCCGCGGGTGACGTCGGCGAGGATGCCGAAGGTGCCGAGGACGATGATCGGGGTCATGTAGGCGATGCCGAACAGCACCACCGAACCCAGCGTCAGGGTTCGTTTCAGTCGAGCCATTACTGCTTACTCCGCGTTGTGTTTGTTATGGCAGTGCAAAGTTGCTGGCCGGCGCTCACCCGCAGGCCTCGCGGGCGCTCTCGTCGCCCGTCGATAGTGGAATAACGCCTTGTCGGCGCGGCCCTGCGCCCCGGCCCGGTTGCAGAGGGCCGGACAGGAAACTCAGGCGGGAATGATCAGCTCGCGCAGGCCACCTTGGTGCTCGCGCATCTCGCCGGGCAGCACGAAGCGGCGCTCGGCCAGGTAGCTGTAGTCGCGGCGCGATTGCGCCAGGCGCTCGAAGTCCAGCTCGACGATCTGCCGGCACTCTTCGCGGCCGGCTTCGACTATCAGTTGGCCGTAGGGATCGACCACGGCGCTGCCACCGGCGAACACCAGGTCGTCATCGCCCGCGCCGACGCGGTTGACCATCACGGCGTAGGCCTGGTTTTCCATGGCGCGGCCCATGATCGCGGTGCGATGGGTAGGGCCATAGGGGTCCATGTTGCCGTTGGTCACGATGATCAGCTCGGCGCCGAGCTGGCCCAGGGCGCGCGCGGACTCGGGGAACTCGATGTCGAAGCAGATCACGATGCCGACGCGGATGCCGTTCCACAGGCAGGTGGCGTAGCGGTCGCCGGGGGTGAAGATGCCGCGGTCCGAGGCCCACAGATGCGTCTTGCGGTACTTCAGGGCGATGCCTTCGGGGGTGATCAGCAGCGTGGTGTTGTAGAAGCGGCCGTCAGCGGCTTCGGCGAAGCCCACCGCGACGGCGATGTTCTTCTCCCGCGCAGCACGCTGCACGGCCTGCACACTGGGGCCGTCGACCGGCTCGGCGATGGCAGCGATGTTCTGTTCGGTGGGGAAGCCGGTCAGCTGGGTCTCGGGGAACACCACCAGTTGGGTGTCGTCGGCGCAGGCGTGGATGGCCTCCAGGGTGCGGGCCAGGTTCCAGGCCACGTCGCCGTCACGGCCGGCGAGTTGGACGAGTTCTACTTTCATGGGCTTCCTCGGATTCTTGTCTTTGCGGTGACCGGGCGCAGCAAAAGGGTCAGAATGCGCACCGCGCCGGCTCAAGGCATTCATCGAGTATGCCGGGCGTGCCATCACCGGGTAATTACGCCCGCGTGGTAACCCATCGGGGGTAGAGTGATGAGCCTTTCCCTTCAGGATATCGCCTGGCACCGCTCGGTCGGGCAGCTGATCGAGGCGTTGGACAAGCCGAATTTCTGGACCTCGCTGGTGCGCCTGCTGAGCCAGTATGTACCCTTCGACAGCTGGGTCGTGCTGCTCTTCAGCGATGGCCGGCCCCAGGTATTCGCCGAATGCCCGGGCGAGGACGGCGGCCCCGATCCGCTGTTCCAGGACTACCTCAAGGGCCTCTACCTGCTCGACCCGTTCTATATCGCCAGCCGCGAGGCGCCAGGCAGCGGGCTGCTGCGCCTGGACGACGTGGCGCCGGAGATGTTCGAGCAGACCGACTACTACCAGCGCTACTTCAGCCTCAACGTGGTCGCTGATGAAGTGCAGATCAACGTGCAGCTCGACGCCGAACGCACCCTCTGCTGCTCGCTGGGCAGCAAGGGCCGCTTCACCCCGGAGCAGATCGCCCTGCTCGCCCTGGTGCAGCCCTGGGTCGCCGGCCTGATGCGCCAGCGCATGGCCTTCGAGCGCGAAGTACAGGAAGCGCCCCCGCCGCCGCGCTGGCAGAACCGCCTGGAGTCCACCGCCCAGCAGATGGAAACCCCGCTCACCGCCCGCGAACTGGAAGTCGGCCGCTTGATGCTCAGCGGTTGCTCGAGCAAGGAAATTGCCCGCAAGCTCGCCATCTCCGCCGAAACGGTGAAAGTCCACCGCAAGCACATGTACGCCAAGCTCGGGATCAAGTCGCAGTCGGAATTGTTTTCGCTGTTTTTGCAGGCGCAGGGGTAACACCGCCGATCTCGGTGCCCGCATCGAGCCATCGCGGATGAATCCGCTCCTACAAGAGCGGCGCCTCCCGCATCGTAAGAGCGGACTCCGTCCGCGATAGGCCACCCTTTACGCCGACTTTACCCTGTAGGAGCGATCTTGCTCGCGAACAGAATTCCCAGCCGACTTCGCCGTGAGTCGGTTCGCGAGCAAGCTCGCTCCTACGAAAAACCCCAGCCGCCGAGCGGCCGCCGAGCATTCGTGGCCAGGCGGGTCCATGCTTGGGGCAGGAGGAATTTCCCATGAGTCTCAGCGTCTTCGACATGTTCAAGCCCGGCGTCGGGCCCTCCAGTTCCCACACCGTGGGCCCGATGCGCGCCACCCGTGAGTTCGTCGACCGCCTGCGCGACGCCGATCTGCTGCCGCGCACCGCCGCTGTGGAAGTGCATCTCTACGGCTCCCTCAGCGCCACCGGCAAGGGCCACGCTACCGACCGCGCCTGCCTGATCGGCCTGCTCGGCATCGACCCGGCCGAAGCCGACCCTGCCGCCCTCGCTCCGCAGGTGGACGACATCCTGCTGCGTCATCGCCTGCGCCTGGGCGGCCTGCAGGAGATCGACTTCGACCCGGCGCGCCAACTGGTCTTCCACGACGACAGCCTGCCCGCCCACCCCAACGGCCTGCAGCTGCGGGCGCTGGACGAGCACGGCGAGCTGCTGGCCGAGCGCATCTGTTATTCGGTCGGCGGCGGCTTCGTGGTGGATGCGGCGGACTTCAACACTGACCGCGCCTTGCCGGACAGCCCCATGCCCTACCCCTTCCACAGCGCCGAGGAGCTGCTGCGCCTGTGCCATGAGCACGGTTTCCAACGCATCAGCGACCTGATGTGGGCCAACGAACGCGCACTGCGCAGCGACGAGGAAATCCGCGCCGGCCTTGCGCATATCTGGAATGAAATGCAGGCCTGCGTGAGCCGCGGCCTGGAAACCGAAGGCACGCTGCCCGGCGGCCTCAAGGTACGGCGCCGCGCGCCCATGCTGTTCCGCCGGTTGAACGAGGCGGACAGCGGCAACCTGATCGCCACCACCCTGGGCGCGCTGGACTGGGTGGACCTGTGGGCGCTGGCAGTGAACGAGGAGAACGCCGCCGGCGGTCGTGTGGTGACCGCGCCCACGAATGGCGCGGCCGGCATAGTCCCCGCTGTGCTGCATTACTATGCGCGCTACGACAGCAACGCCAATGTCGAAGGCATCGAGCGCTACCTGCTGACGGCCGCCGCCATCGGCATCCTGTGCAAGCTCAATGCCTCCATTTCCGGCGCCGAGGTCGGCTGCCAGGGTGAAGTGGGCTCGGCCTGCGCCATGGCCGCCGGCGGGCTGGCGGAGGTCCTGGGCGGCAGCCTGGAGCAGGTGGAGAACGCCGCCGAGATCGGCCTGGAACACAACCTCGGCCTGACCTGCGACCCGGTGGCCGGGCTGGTGCAGGTGCCCTGCATCGAACGCAATGCCATGGCCTCGCTCAAGGCCATTAACGCCGCCCAGCTCGCCCTGCGCGGCGACGGCCAGCACCTGGTCAGCCTCGACAAGGCCATCGACACCCTGCGCGATACCGGCCGGGACATGATGGACAAGTACAAGGAGACTGCGAAGGGCGGGCTGGCAGTCAATGTGATTGCCTGTTAGTCCGTCTGAATGCGGATTCGCGAGCAAGCTCGCTCCTACGAAGAGCACACCGGAGCAACACCGGTAGGAGCGAGCTTGCTCGCGAACAGCCCGGGCCCCCATGCCGCCTTTCTTGCTCCGTCAGAAACAACCTTTCTCAGCCCCCGAGAAAATCGTTAGCTAGCTTTCTTTTTTCCCTGCTTCGGGCTACCGTCGTTGCCCGCAGAACTGGAAAGACTTCCGAAAACTTCGCCGCATTGACCTCCGCCCAGGCACGTTCGCGCAATGCCTGCCATGCTCTGTGGCGGCCCTTTCGGCCAACCTCACCGTGATAAAAGCCCGACGACTGGAGATTCCATGAACCTGTCGCTGCTCAGCCGCTATGCCTTCTTCGCCGCGTGCGTCCTGTTCACCCTGCTCAGCCTGCCCTTCCTCGGGCACGACTGGGTCTGGCCCTTCACCCTCATCACCCTCGCCCTGAGCATCCTCGGGGTCTTCGACCTGTTGCAGGAACGCCACGCGGTGCGCCGCAACTACCCGATCCTGGGCAACATCCGTTACCTGGTGGAGGCCATCCGACCGGAAATCCGCCAGTACCTGCTCGAAGGCGACCAGGAAGCCCTGCCCTTCTCCCGCGCTCAGCGCGCCCTGGTGTACTCGCGGGCGAAGAACGAGACCGCCGACAAACCCTTCGGCACGCTGATCGATGTCTACCAGTCGGGCTTCGAGTTCATCGCCCATTCCATCCGCCCGGCGCCAGTGGCCGACCTGTGCACCTTCCGCGTCACCGTCGGCGGCCCGGAGTGCAAGCAGCCCTACTCCATCTCGGTGTTCAACATCTCGGCGATGAGCTTCGGCTCGCTCAGCGCCAACGCTATCCGTGCGCTGAACAAGGGCGCCAAGCTCGGCGGCTTCATCCATGACACCGGCGAGGGCAGCATCAGCCCCTACCATCGCGAGTACGGCGGCGACCTGACCTGGGAACTGGGCAGCGGCTACTTCGGCTGCCGCAACGATGACGGCACCTTCAGCCCCGAGCGCTTCGCCAAGCAGGCGGTCGATCCGCAGGTAAAGATGATCGAGATCAAGCTCAGCCAGGGCGCCAAGCCGGGGCACGGCGGCATCCTGCCCAAGCACAAGGTCACCGAGGAAATCGCCGCCACCCGTGGCGTGCCCATGGGCAAGGATTGCATCTCGCCGTCCTCGCACAGCGCCTTCAGTACGCCCAAGGGCCTGCTGGACTTCATCGTCCAGCTGCGCGAACTCTCCGGCGGCAAGCCGGTCGGCTTCAAGCTGTGCATCGGCCACCCGTGGGAATTCATGGGCATCGCCAAGGCCATGCACGAGACCGGCATCCTCCCCGACTTCATCGTCGTCGACGGCAAGGAAGGCGGCACCGGCGCTGCGCCCCTGGAGTTCACCGACCACATGGGCCTGCCGATGCGCGAGGGCCTGCTGTTCGTGCACAACACCCTGGTCGGCCTGGGGCTGCGCGACAAGATCCGCATCGGCGCCAGCGGCAAGATCGTCAGTGCTTTCGACATCGCCAGCGTGCTGGCCATGGGCGCCGACTGGGCCAACTCGGCGCGCGGCTTCATGTTCGCCATCGGTTGCATCCAGAGCCAGAGTTGCCACACCAACAAGTGCCCCACCGGCGTCGCCACCCAGGACCCGCTGCGCCAGCGCGCCCTGGTGGTGCCGGACAAGGCCGAGCGCGTCTACAGCTTCCACCGCAACACGCTCAAGGGCCTGGCCGAGATGATCGCCGCCGCCGGCATCCAGCATCCGTCGCAGCTGGAAGCCAAGCATCTGGTGCGCCGCGTCTCGGCCACCGAGATCCGCCTGTTCTCGCACCTGCACTACTTCCTCAAACCCGGCGAACTGCTGTCGGGCAACATCGAGGGGGAGTTCTACGAGCGCATCTGGCGCATGGCGCGCAGCGACAGTTTCGAGGCCGCCGCGGGCTGATCCGGCCAAGCACGGAGCGCCCGCTACGAGCGCTCCGTTTCAGGCAAGGTCGCTACACCAGCCGATTCCACACCTGCGCCAGCCCCGCCAGATGTACCAGCGCGAACACCAGGCAGATCGCCGAGCTGATGTAGATGAAGCGCTGGCTGCGCCCGGTGTCCCTGAGGATGACGGGGCCGGCCACGCCGCGCAGCAGGTAGACCAGCGAGATCAGCACCAGCGCCGGGCGTAGCAACGGCAGCGGGCCCAGCACTCCGGCCCCGGACAGCGCATAGGCGGCCCAGGCGAACAGAACGAAGGCGATGCCAAAGGTGATCAGCGCCGGGTAGACCCGCCCCGCCTCCGCGGCCCGCGCGAGCTTTTCCCCGGCACCGAACAGCCGGTACCAGCGCGGCCCCACCAGCACCACGCCGATATGCAGCGCCCCTGCGATGGCGCTGAGCGCTGCGGCGATGATCAATGCCAGGTTGTATTCCTGTCCCATGAACGGCTCCCTCCTGGAGTTCGACTTTTCCGTCGGGGCATCCTATCGCCAGCGCGGAAGATTCTCGACACTCGATCACCGGCTGCACGAATCTTCCAGACAGTCTCTCCCCGCGCGCTATGCTGACCGACCGGGCAAGCGAGGCGAAAACGGCCCATGCACAAAGACAACTGGATCGACCTGCTGCAGGACGCCGACACCGGCATCCAGAGCCTGCGCGCGCACTTCAAGGGCCACGCCTACGACCCGCACTGGCACGACAGCTACCTGATCGGCTTCACCGAATCGGGTGTGCAGCAGTTCCGCAGCCGCAACCAGCGCCACATCAGCACCCCCGGCAAGGTGTTCTTCCTCGAACCCGGCGACATCCATGACGGCGACGCGCCCACCGAAGGCGGCTTCACCTACCGCACCCTGTACCTCGACGCGCCCTGGCTGGAGCGCGAAATCGCCACGCTGTTCGAGGAGGCGCCGGGCAACTGCCAGCTGGCCGTGCCCGAGTTGCTGATCGACGACCCGCAACTGGCGCGGCGCATCGACAACGCTTTCCAGGCCGTGCATGGCCATGACCTGAAGATCGTCCGGCAAAGCGCCATCGACGACCTGCTCGACGGCATGACCCGCCACCTGCACTGGCGCCAGCGCGGCACCACGCAGGCGCACCTGCCGCTGGTGGCGCAGCGCGCGCGGGATTTCCTGCACGCCAACCTGACCGCCGACATTGGCCTGGATGACGTGGCCCAGGCCAGCGGCTGCGACCGCTTCCGCCTGACCCGCGCGTTCAAGCAGGCCTTCGGCCTGCCGCCCCACGCCTACCTGATCCAGCTGCGCCTGGCC
>NZ_JBGLYK010000147.1:0-14929 GCF_047304025.1 Pseudomonas sp. Pseusp97
CCGTGGCCAGCGGCGCCCTGCAAGGCGGTGCGCAGTTGCAGGCGCGCTTCGCCCAGGGCCAGCTGGTTGCCCTGCTGTTGCAGGACGGCCGCGACCGCGAGGCCTCCTTCGAGCTGGGCGAGTGCCTCAACGGCCTGGCCGTCGGCCTGCTGATTCCGCTGCATGAAGTGCTGCTGCAACATCCGGGCTGGCTGCGCGAGCAACTGGCGGTGCGCGCGTCAACGCCGGCCATCGAGGCCTTGCGCGAACGGCTGCCGGCTGCGCCGGAGCGTGGCGTGGCGCTCACCGATTGCCTGAGCGGCCGTGAGCTGGCAGTGCTGGAACTGATCGCCCAGGGCTGCTCCAACCAGGAAATCAGCGAGCGCCTGTTCATCTCCCTGCACACGGTGAAGAGTCACGCCCGCCACATCAACGACAAGCTCGGTGTCGAACGCCGCACCCAGGCGGTGGCGCGGGCGAAGGAGATGGGGTTGTTGCGCTAGGGGCGCCCCGCTCCGTAGGGCGCATAACGCGCCAGCGTTTTCCGCCGCGAGGCCATCGGCGGATAACCCGTTCCGGGTTATGCGCCCTACGGTCCTGAGCGGGTGGGAAGCTATCGCGGACGGAGTCCGCTCCTACAAAATATCTCGGCTACAAACCCTTCTTCTTCTCCGCCTCCGGCGGCGCGCTCAGGTCCAGCCCCTTGGGCGCCGGTTGCCCCTTGGCCGGCGCAGCCAGTTGCTTCTGCACATCCGCCTGGATCGCCTGCAGCACCGGCAGCAGGTCGCGCATGTTCTCGCGCACTTCCGGATAGGCGTGTTTCTGCGCCAGTTCATCCACGCGCATCAGCAGTTGCACGCGCACTTCCGGCGGCAGGTGGACAAAGAGTTCCGGCAACTGCTTGGCCAGCTCGGCGCTGTAGAGCACCAGGTCCTGGCGGTCGAACTGCGCGGTGAGGCCGAGGTAGTCCAGCGCGCTGCTGGTCAGCATCGAGGCGGCGGCCTTGGCTTCCTGCATGCCCTGTAGGCGTACCGGGTTGCGCTGCTCGCTCTGCGCCAGGGTCATCCAGAACTCCACCGTCAGGTTGAACAGGATCGCCTGTTCGCGCAGCGAGTAGCTCATCAGGCCCAGCGCCTCGGCGCCGTAGGGCTGCTTGGCGGCGCGGAAGTTGAAGTACAGGCGCATCAGCTCCTTGAGCTTGAACAGCACCTCGCGCGCCTCGTTCTGCCGCAGCTCCAACGGGGCGTAGATATTCAGCTGCGGGCGGAAGTTCTCCTCGCTGACCATGCGCTGGTAGATCGGCCCGGTGAACTCACCGCTGCGCCGGGGCAGGCCGTTGACCTGGGTCTCGTCGATCTTCTTCAGCGCGTCGATCAGCACCTGGTAGTCGGCGCTGGTCCAGTTGCGCTGGATGTCGGGAATCTTCTGGCCCAGGTAATACAGGTCGGCGGACAGGGCCGGGCGGCAGAGGAGCAGCAACAGCGCGGCCAGCGGCCACAGCGAACGGCGAGTGAAGATCGGCACGAACGGGCTTTCCTTGCACGAGGGCGGGTCGGGCTAGGTTAACGGGGTGAGGGGCCTGCGTCATCCCGTCGTAGGCCTCGACACTACCTAGGTTGGGCGCGGCCGCGCGGGCGCTGTGGTGTGATTCGCTCTTCAGAACAACAAGCACGGGAGTCACTCGTCCATGACCGCCACATTGTCTGTGCAACCGCCGCTGGCCGAGGGTCTGGCCCGCTATGGCTTCGGTCCGCTGCCGCTGGCCGCGCTGAAGGCGCGTTACGCCTCGCCCGAATCCGGGTCGAAGTTCATCCACGTCGACGGCTTCGACATCCACTACCGCGATGAAGGCAGCCCGGACAAGCCGGTGCTGGTCATGGTCCACGGCGTGATGGCCTCGCTGCACACCTGGGATGGCTGGGTCGCCGAGTTGTCGCAGCATTTCCGCATCATCCGCCTCGACGTGCCCGGCTTCGGCCTCACCGGCGGCGGCCAAGATCGCGAGTACGACGGCGAGCGCCTGGTGAAGGTGTTCGGCCTGTTCCTCGACCGTCTGGACCTCAAGCAGGTGTCCATCGCCGGCAACTCCCTGGGCGGCTATATCGCCTGGAACTACGCACTGGCCAACGCCCACCGCGTCGAGCGGATGATCCTGATCGACCCGGCCGGCTACTACATGCAGAAGGTCCCGTTGATGATCGCCAGCGCGGTGCTGCCCGGGGCCGGCATCATGATGCCAATGTGGATGCCGCGCGCGCTGGTGGCCCAGGGCATCAAGGAGGTCTACGGCGATCCGCGCAAGATCAAGCCGGGGGTGATCGACCGCTACTACGACATCAGCCGCCGGCCGGGTAACCGTCGCGCGATGATCGACATCTTCCGCGTGCTGGTGAAGGCCAACCGCGAGGAGCTGCCCACCACGCCCAACCGCGTTGCGGCGCTGAAGGTGCCGACGCTGCTGATGTGGGGCGAGCGCGATCGCTGGATCTCGCCGCGCCATGTGCCGATGTGGCAGCGCGACGTGCCGGGCATTGAAGTGAAGGTATACGCAGGCGTGGGACACATCCCGATGGAGGAAATCCCCGAGGAATCGGCAGCGGATGCGCTGCGTTTCCTGCATGGCTGATTGCTGATCGCCCATGAAAAAGCCCGGCCATGTGCCGGGCTTTTCGTTGCGCCGACCTGCTCTTCGTAGGAGCGAGCTTGCTCGCGAACCGCATGAGCGCCAGGATCACCAGCCGAGCAAAGAGCTTCGCGAGCAAGCTCGCTCCTACCAGATACACCTGTGCTCGGGTCGGCCCTCACCCTAACCCTCTCCCTGAAGGGAGAGGGGGCTGATTGGTATCAAGCGAAACTCTTAGCTTTCCGGCGGCACGGATAGCGCCCTCTCCCTTCAGGGAGAGGGCGGGGGAGAGGGCATGCCCTGGCACAATATTTCGCGTAGGAGCGGACCTTGTCCGCGAATCCAGTCGGCAGGTCGGTGTGTCCGGTGGGCGCGGTTATCGCGGAGAAGCTCCGCTCCTACGAGAGCCCAGGCGACGCAGCGCATTTACACACCATCGGAAACAACACCGCCCCGGCAGAGCGGGGCGGTGTTCGCAAACAATGAAGACTCAGCCCGCGTGCGCCAACGGCTGCGCGTCGTACTCCTTGCGCACCTCGTAGAGCACGTCGAGGTTGTTGTGCTGCCAGGGGTGGAAGTCGGACTTGAAGAAGTCCAGGTACTCGCGCAGCAGCGGGCGGAATACGCCGTGCTTGCCCCAGGTCCACCGGATGCCGTCGCGCCAGACGCGCCAGTTCCACAGCAGGCCATCCACCTTGAGCATGTGCACCAGGCCACGGAAGGTGTCGAGCACGAAGAAGAAGGTCGCCATGCGCATCGCCCGGCGCAGCAGCTTGCGGCTGCCGCAGACCTGGTTGTAGACGTCGAAGGCCACGGCCTTGTGCTCGGTTTCCTCCAGCGCGTGCCAGCGCCACAGGCGCTGCATCACCGGGTCGGCGCCTTCCATGGTGCGCGGGTCGGTCAGCAGACCGTTGGCCATGATCGCGGTGATGTGCTCCAGCGCGGCGGTCGCGGCCAGCTGGCGCTTGGCCGGGAACTTCTTCTGGGTGAAGCGGATGCGCGCCTGGGCGCGTTTCTCGATGGCGGTGACGTCGTAGCCCAGGTCGCGCAGGCGCTGGCTGTAGGTCAGGTGCTCGCGGCTGTGGTGACCTTCCTGGCCGATGAAGCCGCGGATCTGCTCCTTGAGCACCGGGTCGCTGATCTGGTCGCGGAACTGCCGCACCGAGTCGATGAAGAAACGTTCGCCGTCGGGGAAGAGCACCGACATGGCGTCGAACAGATGGGACTTGAAGGCGTCTCCACTATGCCAGTGACGCGGCAGCGGATCGGGCAGATCGAAGTCCATGTGCCGGGGCTTGATCTCCAGTCCTGCGGGGGTGGTGCTGGCCATGGCGGCTCCAGTGTTGTGGTTGTCCATGGTCATTACTCTGGGCTTGTAGGGAAAGCGTCACAAGGTTATTGTCTGCCAACTTTCCGGTCATATCCGGCCAGCGGTCAGCATAAGAAAAACGATGAAACAACCGCTCAATTTCACCGCCGAACTGGTGCCCGTCGCCTATGCGCAGGCGCTTCTCGATCTCGCCGAAGAGCTGGGCGTGCCACGCGCGCGACTGTTCGAGCTGGCCCGTGTGCGCCCCGAGGTGCTGCAGAGCCCCAACGGCCGCCTGTCCTTCATCGACTTCCACCAGCTCTCCAGCACCGCCCTGGTGCACTGCAACGAGCCGGCCTTCGGCCTGTTGCTGGGACAGCGGCTGAACGTCTCCACCCACGGCATTCTCGGCTACGCGGTTCTGTCCAGTGCCAACCTCGGACGCGCCATCGCCTTCGCCCTGAAGTACTACCGCGTGCTCGGCCTGGCCTACGACCTGGAAATGGTGGAAGACGGCGGCGTGTCCTACCTGCGCGCCAGCGAGTCGATTCCCCTCGGCCCCACCAGTCGCTTCGCCGCCGAAGGGCTGATGACCAGCCTGCATACCATCGCCCGCTTCCTCGTGGGCGAACCCTTGCAGGGCGTCAGCGTGGGCTTCGCCCATGCCGAACCGACCTACGCCGAGCGCTACGCCGAGGTATTTGGCTGCGAGGTGCTGTTCGACCGGCCGTTCCACTTCATCGGCCTGCCCAGCGAGTACCTGGAACGGCCCATGGCGCTGGCCAACCCGGCCACGGTGCAGATGTGCGAGCAGCAGTGCGAGGCGCTGCTGGCCACGCTGGACGTGCAGGAAGGCCTGCTGACGCGCATCCGCCGCCTGCTGCTGGCGCGTCCCGGCGAGTTCCCCGACCTGGAAAGCGTGGCCGCCGACCTGCACACCAGCGGCCGCAGCCTGCGTCGACATCTTTCGAACCTGGGCACCACCTACCAGGAAGTGCTCGACGACGTGCGCAAGCGCCTGGCCCTGCAGTACCTCACCACGACCCACCTGCCGCTCTATGAAATCGCGCTGCTGCTGGGCTTCAACGACCCGTCGAACTTCCGCCGGGCGTTCCGCAAGTGGACCGGCAAGCTGCCCACCGACTACCGCCAGGGCGACTGAAGCCTCGACCGGTACGGCTCGCCAGGGCGTGGCGGAATCGGCGAAAATAGCCGCCGTGTACTTCCGCAACCGAGCGAGTCTTCGATGAGCGACCAGCCTGCCCTGATCCGCGAAACCTTCCCCGTCGGCCCCTTGCAGTGCAACTGCACCATCATCGGCGACCCGCTGACGAAGAAGGCCATCGTCGTCGATCCGGGCGGCGACCACGAACTCATCCTGCAGCGCCTCGACGCGCTGGGGCTGAAGGTGGTCAGCATCATCCACACCCACGCGCATCTGGACCACTTCCTCGCCTCCGGGCAGATGAAGGAGAAGACCGGCGCGACCCTGCACCTGCACAAGGACGACCAGTTCCTCTGGGACAACCTGGAAATGCAGTGCCGCATGTTCGGCGTGCCCTATAAGCCGGTGCCTTCGCCGGACCAGTGGCTGGCCGACGACGAGGAGCTGGCCTGCGGCTGCGGCGTGGCGCTGCACACGCCGGGGCACACGCCCGGCTCCATGAGTTTCTGGTTCCCCAAGGACAAGCTGCTGATCGCCGGCGACACCCTGTTCCGCCGCAGCATCGGCCGCACCGACCTGTGGGGCGGCGACTACGCCACCATCGAGCGTTCGATCCGCGAGCGCCTGTATTCGCTGGATGAAGAGGCGACCGTGGTCACCGGCCACGGCCCGGACACCAACCTGGGCGACGAGATGCGGGAAAATCCCTTCATCCGTGCTTAAGGTTGCTACGGAATTATTTGCACGACCTAAGCTCTAATCAGCCGCCCGATAATGGGTGTTGCGCTATTTCGAGGAGTCATCCGACATGTTCACCGCACGTAGTCTGTCCATGGTTGCGGCTGCGACCGCCTTCGCCCTCATGGCCGGTTGCGCCTCCCAGAACCCCTATGACCCCAACACCCAGGCTCCGCCGGCCGAGGGCGGCATGAGCAAGACCGCCAAGTACGGCGCGCTGGGCGCGCTGGCCGGTGCCGTCGCCGGTGCCGCGATCAACCACGACAACCGCGGGAAGGGCGCGATGATCGGCGCTGCTGCCATCGGCGCTGCGGCCGCCGGCTACGGCTACTACGCCGACAAGCAGGAAGCCAAGCTGCGCCAGCAGATGCAGGGCACCGGCGTGCAGGTCGAGCGCCAGGGTGACGACATCAAGCTGATCATGCCGGGCAACATCACCTTCGCCACGGACTCCGCGAACATCGCGCCGTCCTTCTACACCCCGCTGAACAACCTGGCCAACTCCTTCAAGGAGTTCAACCAGAACAGCATCGAGATCGTCGGCTATACCGACAGTACTGGCAGCCGCCAGCACAACATGGACCTGTCCCAGCGCCGTGCACAGTCCGTCGCGACCTACCTGACCTCCCAGGGCGTCGACGGCACCCGCGTCAGCACCCGCGGCATGGGCCCGGACCAGCCGATCGCTTCCAACGCCGACGCCAACGGCCGCGCGCAGAACCGCCGCGTGGAAGTGAACCTGAAGGCCCTGCCGAACGCGCAGACCCAGCAGTACCAGCAGTAAGCAGCACCCATGAAAAAGCCCGCCGATTGGCGGGCTTTTTCGTTGCGGCACCTCGTGGGGCGCCTGGCTGAACCTGTAGGAGCGAGCTTGCTCGCGAAACGCCCAACACCGAGCGATTCCTGTTCGCGAGCAAGCTCGCTCCTACAAGAGCCGGCTCAGGCTTTTGCGGCGGGAAACTCCCGGTGCAACTGCGCCAGCAGCTGGTCCTTGCGCTCCCACAGCTGGTTCACCCACAGCTGGAACTCGGCGCGGTAGCCCTCGTCCTGGTCGTAGCTCTTGCCGATGAACTGGCGGGGGATTTCCATTTCCTCGAAGCGCACCACCACCGAGCGCAGGCGGCCAGACAGCAGGCACCAGAAGGTCGGGCGGCCGTCGGGATAGTGGATGGTGACGTTCACCAGGGTGCGCAATTGCTCGCCCATGGCGTCGAGGACGAAGGCGATGCCGCCGGCCTTGGGCTTGAGCAGGTGCTGGAACGGCGAGGCCTGCTCGTCATGCTTGGCCTGGGTGAAGCGGGTGCCTTCGAGGAAGTTGAAGATCGCCACCGGGATGCGGCTGAACTTGGCGCACGCCTTGCGGGTGGTTTCTAGGTCCTTGCCTTTCTTTTCCGGATGCTTGGCGAGGTACGCCTTGGTGTAGCGCTTCATGAAGGGAAAATCGAGCGCCCACCAGCACAGGCCGATCACCGGGACCCAGATCAGTTCCTGCTTGAGGAAGAAGCGCAGCAGCGGGATGCGGCGGTTGAGCTGGTATTGCAGGACGAGGATGTCCACCCAGCTCTGGTGGTTGCTGGTGACCAGGTAGGAATGGTCGTAGTGCAGGCCCTGCAGGCCCTGGACGTTCCAGCCGGTGTGGCGGACCAGGTTCATCCAGGCCTTGTTGCAGCTGATCCAGCTTTCGGCGATCACGCTCATCACCTTGCTGAGCGCCAGCTGAGCCGCTTCGAAGGGCAGCAGCAGCTTGATGATCGACATGCTCAGCAGCGGAATGCACCAGCACAGCGTACTCACCACCAGGATCAGGGTGGCGAGGATGCCGCGCAGCGTGTGCGGAAGGAAACTCAACATCGAGGAATGGTCCTTGTACGTAGGCGCCCGGTTGGCCGGGCGCGTGATGCGTTCGTGGGCACATCCCTCGTGCCGGGGTTATCAGCCGTCCTTGCCGCTGTCCGCCTGGATCGCCGTCAGGGCGATGGTGTAGACGATGTCGTCCACCAGCGCCCCGCGCGACAGGTCGTTCACCGGTTTGCGCAGGCCCTGCAGCATCGGCCCGATGCTGACGCAGTCGGCGCTGCGCTGGACCGCCTTGTAGGTGGTGTTCCCGGTGTTCAGGTCGGGGAACACGAACACATTGGCGCGTCCGGCCACCGGGCTGTCGGGCGCCTTCTGGCGGCCCACGCTGGCGATGGCGGCGGCATCATACTGCAAGGGGCCGTCAATCAACAGATCGGGGCTTTTTTCCCGCGCGATGCGCGTAGCTTCGCGGACTTTATCGACATCTGCACCGGTTCCGGAATCGCCGGTGGAGTAGCTGATCATCGCCACCCGCGGGGTAATGCCGAACGCCTGCGCCGAGGCGGCACTCTGCAGGGCGATTTCCGCCAGGTCACTGGCCGAAGGATCGGGATTCACCGCGCAGTCGCCATAGACCACCACCTGGTCGGGCAACAGCATGAAGAACACCGAGGACACAAGGTTGTAGCCCGGCGCGGTCTTGATCAGCTGCAGGGCCGGGCGGATGGTGTTGGCGGTGGTGTGGATGGCGCCGGAGACCAGCCCGTCCACCTCGTCCAGGGCCAGCATCACGGTGCCCAGCACCACGTTGTCTTCCAGCTGCTGCTCGGCCATCGGCGCGTTCAGGCTCTTGCCCTTGCGCAGCTCGACCATGGGTTCGACGTAGCGGCTGCGCACCAGGTCCGGGTCGACGATCTCCAGGTCCTCGGGCAGCACGATACCCAGCATCTGCGCCACGGCCTGCACGTCGTCGGGCTTGGCCAGCAGCACGCAGCGGGCGATGCCGCGGGCATGACAGATGGCGGCGGCCTGCACGGTGCGCGGCTCGCTGCCCTCGGGCAGGACGATGCGCTTGCCGGCGCGATTGGCGCGCTGGGTCAGCTGGTAGCGGAACACCGGCGGCGACAGGCGCAGCTCGTGGGGTGCACCGCAGCGCTCCTTGAGCCACTCGAAGTCGATGTGCTCGGCGACGAACTCGGTGACGCGCTCGGCGCGCTCGCGGTCGTCCACCGGGATTTCCTTGTTCATCCGCGACAGGTCGCCGGCGGTGTCGAAGGAGCCGGTCTTCACCGTCAGCACCGGCAGGCCGCTCTGCAGAGCGCTGCGGCACAGTTCCATGATCCGCGCGTCCGGCATCAGGCCCGAACACAGCAGCAGGCCGGCCAGCGGCACGCCGTTCATGGCGGCGAGGCAGGCGGCGAGGATGATGTCGTCGCGGTCGCCCGGCACCACCACCAGCACGCCGGGCTTGAGCAGGTGCACGGTGTTCGGGGCGGAGGGCGCGCAGAGGATGATCTTCTGTACGCGGCGTTGTTCATAGTCGCCGGCGTTGAGCACGCTGGCGTCCAGCAGGTCGGCCACGTCGCGGGTGCGCGGGGCGTTCATCTCGTCCTGCCAGGGAATGCAGCCGAGCAGGCGCACGTCGCCGTCGCGCAGCAGCGGGGAATGTTCCTTCAGGCGTTCGCCGAACAGCCGCGCCGCCTCGGCCGCATCGCGCGGCAGGTCGTCGCTCTCGCCGCCGCGCACCTTGTTCACGATCAGGCCGGCCAGGTGCGGGTCGCGCGGGCCGCCGAAGAGCTGGGCGAGGATCTCGATGCGGTCCGACAGCTCGCTCACCGTCTCGTTGTCCGGCGCCGAGACCAGGATCACCTCGGCATCGACGCTGCGCGCCAGGTGGGCGTTGATGCGCGCCGCGTAGCTGGCGTGCTTGGTCGGTACCATGCCCTCGACGATCATCACGTCCTTGTCCACGGCGGCGCCGTTGTACATCCCGACTATGTCTTCGAGCAGTTCGTCGAGCAGGCCGTCACCGAGCATGCGCTCGACCTTGGCCAGCGACAGCGGAGTGGGCGCGTTGAGCCCGTGGGTGCGCGCCACCAGTTCGCTGGAGCGCTCCGGGCCGTCGTCGCCGATGTGCGGCTGGGCGATGGGCTTGAAGAAGCCGACCTTCAGGCCGGCGCGTTGCAGGGCGCGGATCAGGCCCAGGCTGGTGGACGTCAGGCCGACACCGAAACCGGTCGGTGCGAGGAAGAAGGTGTGCATCCGGGCTCCTTAAGCCGTGCGGGGGTGGTCTGTGCCCTTGTGGGGCGCAACCGGTGAATCTTCAGTCGAGCACTGCCAGGGTGTCGAGTGCGATCTGCTTTTCCTCGTTGGTGGGGATCACCAGCACGCGGGGATGGCCGGGCAGGTGGATCGGTCCGCCGACGCCGCGCACGCAGCGGGCGTTGGCCTCGCCGTCGAGTTCGAGGTTGAGCACGTGCAGGTGCTTGACCGTGAGGTTGCGTACCAGCGCGGAGTTCTCGCCGATGCCGCCAGTGAAGATGATGCCGTCCAGCCGCGGCAGCGCACAGGTCAAGGAGGCCAGGGACTTGGCCAGTCGGTAACAGAATACTTCGATGGCCAGCGCGGCATTGGCGTGACCCTGCTCGCGGGCGTTTTCCAGGGTGCGCATGTCGTTGGACAGCCCCGACAGGCCGAGCAGGCCGCTGTCGTGGTTGAGCATGTGGTCGATCTTCTCCAGGCTCCAGCCCAGGGTGCGCGCCAGGTGGCTGTGCAGGTTCGGGTCGACGTCGCCGGAGCGGGTACCCATCATCAGGCCTTCCAGCGGGGTCAGGCCCATGCTGGTGTCGCGGCTCTGGCCGTTGGCGATGGCGCAGGTGGAGCTGCCGTTGCCCAGGTGCGCGGACAGCCAGTAGCTGTCGCCCACCGCCAGCCCGCTCATTTCCGCTGCCTTGTGGCTGACGTAGCGGTGGCTGGTGCCGTGGAAGCCGTAGCGGCGCACGTGCTGCTCGCGGTACAGCGGCTCGGGGATCGCGTAGCGGTAGGCGCGCTCGGGCAGGCTCTGGTGGAAGGCGGTGTCGAACACCGCGATGTGCGGCAGGTCCGGGTAGAGCGCCATGGCGGCGTCGATGCCCACCAGGTTGGCCGGGTTGTGCAGCGGCGCCAGGGGCGAGGTCTCGCGGATGGCGCTGAGCACTTCGTCGGTCAGGCGCGAGGCCTGGGTGAAGCGCTCGCCGCCGTGCACCACGCGGTGGCCGATGGCGTGCAGCTCGCCCTGTGCGGCCTGGGCCACCAGTGGCAGCAGGCGGGCGAGGGCGGCCTTGTGGTCGGCGCCGGGCAGCTCCAGGGTCTGCGGCTGCTCGTCGGTCTCGCCCTGCCAGCGCAGGCTGGCGCCGTTGGCGCCCAGACGTTCGGCCAGGCCGTGGAGGATGAAGTCGTCGCGCCCCTCTCGAACCAGGGCGAACTTGATCGAGGAACTGCCGCAGTTGATCACCAGGATATTGCGAGCCGGCATGCCTACTCCTTGTTGCTGTCGGAATCCTTGGCGCACCAGCCGCAGGGGAATAGCCGGCCGATCTGCGCCTTGCGCTGTTGCGGGTCCAGCACCCAGGGCCGCGATTGCCACGGCGGCTGGTGGCGCAGGTGCTGGGTGTGGCCGCAGGACAAGACTGCCACCCAGTGGCCGTCCTCGTCCTGATGAAAGTCAAGCAGGCGCGGCGGGGCTGCGTTATCCCGTCCGTCCGTCTTCGGGTCGCATTCGGGGGCGTCGCCGCGTAAACTGACGCGCTCAACTTCTATATCAGATAGGTTTCGAACCATGCAGATCGCGGCCAACAAGGCGGTTTCCATCGACTATACCCTGACCAACGACGCAGGTGAGGTCATCGACAGCTCCGCCGGCGGCGCTCCGCTGGTCTACCTGCACGGCGCCCACAACATCATCGGCGGCCTGGAAAAGGCCCTGGAAGGCAAGCAGGTCGGTGACGAGCTGGACGTGACCGTCGAGCCGGCCGATGCCTACGGCGAATACAGCGCCGAGCTGGTCGCCACCCTGACCCGCGAAATGTTCGAAGGCGTGGACGAGCTGGAAGTCGGCATGCAGTTCCACGCGTCGGCTCCGGACGGCGGCATGCAGATCGTCACCATCCGCGACATCGAAGGCGACGACGTGATCGTCGACGGCAACCACCCGCTGGCCGGCCAGCGCCTGAACTTCAAGGTGAAAGTGGTCGACATCCGCGACGCTTCTGCCGAAGAAGTTGCCCATGGCCACGTCCATGGCGAAGGTGGTCACCACCACTGATGGCTGTCGCCCGGTCGGCCATCGACCGGGTGAAGCCATCATTGAGCTGCTACGCTCAATCGGGAAAGGCGCCTTCGGGCGCCTTTCTCATGCAACCTGATCGACTGCAACAAGGCCAGGGCATTTTTCCCGCATCGACTGGGATTGCGCAGCACGACGGACGCGTTGTCCGCTCCCTGCGCGGGCACTTCGTGCCTACTTCTTCAAGGAGCAAGCAATGAGCGCTTTTCACGATCTGACGCTGCATGGCCTCGACGGCCAGGATCTGCCGCTGGCCCCGCTCAAGGGCAAGGTCGTGCTGGTGGTCAACGTCGCCTCGAAATGCGGCCTGACCCCGCAGTACGCCGCTCTGGAAACCCTCTACCAGCATTACAAGGACCAGGGCTTCGTGGTTCTCGGCCTGCCGTGCAACCAGTTTGCCGGGCAGGAGCCGGGCAGCGAAGCCGAGATCCAGTCGTTCTGCTCGCTGAACTACGGGGTCAGCTTCCCCATGTCGGGCAAGCTGGAGGTCAACGGCTCCGAGCGCCATCCGCTGTACCGACTGCTGGCGGGCGAGGGCGCCGAGTTCCCCGGCGACATCACCTGGAACTTCGAGAAGTTCCTCCTCGGCCCGGACGGTCGCGTGCTGGCTCGCTTCAGCCCGCGCACCACCCCGGATGATCCGGCGGTGATCCAGGCGATCGAGAAGGCGCTGGGCGCCTGACCCTCACCGGCGGGAGAGGGCGCATGCGCCAATCCCGCCGGCATTTCTCCCTTTCGTCTTGTTCCACGGCAGCCGTGCCGGCTTAATCGGGCGATCCCCTTCCGGAGCCCGCCATGAGCCGTTTCGCCGCCGAATCCGCCTGCCTGCCCGCCACGCCCGATGCCTTGCGCGCGCTGATCGAACAGCGCCGCGCGGTGCGCCGCTTCCTCGACGAGCCGGTGCCGGACGCCGTACTGCGCGACTGCCTGGAACAGGCGGTGCTGGCGCCCAATGCCTGCAACCTGCAGCCGTGGAGCTTCCAGGTGATCCGCGATGCCGAGCTGCGGCAGCGGCTGGTTCCGGTATGCCTGGGTCAGAATGCGGCGCGCACCGCACCGGTGCTGATCGCCGTGCTGGCGCGGCCGGATACCTGGCGCGAATCCTGCGCCGCCGTACTCGACCAATGGCCCGAGCCGCAGGTGCCGGAGAAGGTGCGTGACTTCTACCAGCGCACCGCGCCCTTCCAGTACAACCAGGGCGCGTTCGGCCTGCGCGGGCTGTTCAAGCGTGCGCTGTACGCGGTGGTCGGCCTGCGCCGCGCGCTGATGCGCCAGCCCAACAGCCACGCCGAGATGCGCCTGTGGGCGGTGAAGTCGACCGCACTGGCGGCACAGAACCTGATGCTCGCCCTGCAGAGCCACGGCTACGCCACCTGTCCCATGGAGGGCTTCGACGAGGTGCGGCTGCGCAAGGTGCTGCAGATTCCCTCGCGCGCGTTGCCGATCATGCTGCTGGCCGCCGGGCGGGCGGCCGACAACGGCGTCTACAACCCGCGCCTGCGTTTCCCGCTGGAGCAGCGCGTCAGCTGGCACTGAGCGCATCGGGACGCGTCAGCACGCCCATGCGCCCGCCGCCGAAGGACCAGTCGTCCGCCTCGCTGGTGGTGATCTGCACCATCACGTCCTCGCTGGCTATCCCCAATCGCTCGCCCAGCAGCACGTTCAGCCGGCGATAAAACGCCTGCCGGGTCTGCGAGTCCCGTGGGCGGCCGATGGTGATGGCGATCAGCACGAAATCGTCGCTGCGCGGCCCGCCCAGGTAATGGCGGTTGAAGACGAACTCGTGGGCCTCGTGCTGGTGGATCATCACGAACTGGTCGCCTTCGGGCACGTTGAATGCCTCGTGCATGGCGTCGTAGACGGTGTCGGCGAGTCCGCGCAGGTACTCGGGTTGCTTGCCCTTGCGCAGGGAGATGCGGACGGTAGGCATGGTGTCACTCCTCTTCGAGACGGTTGAGAGCGGACGCGGCTGTCGGCCAGCCGCTGTAGAAAGCCAGGTGGGTGATCAGCTCGACCAGCTCCTCGCGGGTCAGCCCGTTGTCGCGGGCCAGTTGGAGATGGAAAGGCAACTGCTCCAGTCGCCCCATCGCTACCAATGCCGCAACGGTCGCCAGGCTGCGTTCTCGCGGGGCCAGTTGTGGCCGCTGCCAGATATCGCCGAACAGCACTTGCTCGGTGATCTGCGCCAGTTTGGGCGCCTGCCGCTGCAGGGCGGGGGAAACCCGGGGTGGAGAAGACATCGTGCCATTCCTCTTTGGTGACTTGACGAGTACAGGCTAGCCCGGCAATTTGATTCGGAAAATCGGGAAATATTTGATCTATAGTTCGATTAATCGGGATGGTTGCCATGGCTCGCATCAACTTCGACCTGGACGTGTTGCGCACCTTCGTCACCGGCATCGAGCTGGGCAGCTTCGCCCGCGCGGCGGATCGCCTGGGACGCTCCACCTCCGCCGTCAGCGCGCAGTTGAAGAAGCTCGAAGAGCAGGCCGGCACCCCGGTATTGCGCCGCGAGGGCCGCGGCATGGCACTGACCGAGTCCGGCGAGACGCTGTTGGCCTACGCCCGTCGCCTGCTGGAGTTGAACGACGAGGCGGCCGGCGCCTTGCGCGGCGGTTCGCTGGAAGGCCGGGTGCGCCTCGGCCTGCAGGAAGACTTCGGCGAAACCCTGCTGCCCGCGGTGCTGGCGCGCTTCGCCCGCGCGCATCCCAAGGTGCGCATCGAAGTGCGCACGGCGCGTAATCAGCAGCTCATCGAAGGCGTGCGCAGCGGCGAGCTGGATCTGGCGCTGGCCTGGGAAACCGGCGAGCGCACGCCGCACATGGAGCGCATCGGCGCGGTAGCGCAGTGCTGGATCGGCGCACCGGAGGCACCGCTGCTTCCCGGCACGGAACCCTTGCCGCTGGTGATGCTGGAGGCGCCTTGCCTGCTGCGCAGCGCGGCGACGGCGGCGCTGGATCGGGCTGGCATCGCCTGGCGGGTGGCCTTCACCAG